>JAZQRG010000254.1:0-19770 GCA_045629445.1 Mycetocola sp.
GTTCTGTTCGAGCTCGGTGCACGGCCCCACGCGCCGCGCGATCTCTACCGCGCCTACCTGGCGCAGAGTGACGTCTTCGTTGGCCTGTACTGGGAACGGTACGGCTGGGTTGCCCCAGGCGAGGACGTCCCAGGGCTCGCCGATGAATACCTCCTGGCACCGGCGTCGATGCCCAAGCTCATCTACATCAAAGAGCCGGCGGAAAACCGGGAGCCCCGCCTCGTCGAACTTCTCGACAAAATCCGGTCGGACGACACCGCGTCGTTCAAGTACTTCTCCGACCCTGCCGAACTCGCCGAGTATCTGGAAGCCGACCTCGCGACGCTTCTCGCGGAACGATTTACCCGGGCCGCTGCACCGGTCCCGGCAATGCCAGACGATGTGACCGTTCGAGCGCCGCTGCCGGCCCCTCTCACCGAACTGATCGGCCGTGCCGAGGAACTCGCAACGGTGGGCAGGCTCATCTCTGATCCCGCGGTGCGACTGGTGAACCTCATCGGCCCAGGCGGTATCGGCAAGAGCCGACTGGCGATCGCCGCGGCATCGGCAGCCGAAACCGAGTTCCCAGGAGGAGTCTTCTTCGTCGACCTCGCACCCGTTCACGATGACACCGCCGTCGTGGCCACGATCGCACAGGCGCTCGGGGTTCGTGACACCGGCGAGGCCCCGCTCACTGACAAGCTCGCCATCGCACTGCGGAATCGGCGGGTGCTTCTCGTCCTCGACAACTTCGAGCAGGTGGTGGATGCCGCGCCCCGCCTGACCACGCTGCTTGCGTCGTCACCTGGCCTGACGTTTCTCGTCACAAGCAGGTCGCGGCTGCGGATCTCCGTCGAACGCACGGTCGAAGTGGGCCCCCTTGACCTGCCGGAGACGGGGGATGTCACGGCGGACGAGGTCCTGACCGCATCGTCAGCCGAGCTTTTCACCGAGCGAGCGCGAGCGGTGAAGCCTGATTTTCAGGTGACGGATGCCACCGCGAACGATGTTGCCCGACTTGTCACGTGCCTCGATGGGGTGCCGCTCGCCCTCGAGCTCGCCGCGGCGAAGGTCCGTGTGCTCACCCCATCGGCGTTGCTCGAGCGCCTCGGCGGCAGCCTGTCGCTCCTCGCGGGCGGAGCGCGTGACCTTCCAGCGAGGCAGCAAACGCTGAGGACAACCATCGAGTGGAGCACGGAAATGCTCGGAGCCGACGAGAAGCGGCTCCTCGCGACACTCGGCGTGTTCGAAGGCGGATTCTCGCTCGACGCCGTCGAGGCCGTCGACCGGTCAAGCGGCATGGACACACTCACCACCCTCGGCGCGCTCGTCGACAACAGTCTCGTGCGGCAGGAGGACAGGGGAGCCCGGCCGTACTTCTCCATCCTGACGATGGTGCGCGAATTCGCCATTGAGCAGCTTGAGGCCGAGGGAAGGCTCGCCGAAACTCGGGAACAGCACGCTCGGTACTTCATTGAGCTTGGTCGGCAGGCAGAGCGAGTGCTGGAAGGTCCGACGCAACACGAGTGGATGGGCATTCTCAGCGACGACAACGCCAACCTTCGGGCGACAGCGCTGTATCTCCTGGAACAGCAGGAATGGGAACGCGCAGCCCGCTTCTGCTGGACTCTCTACGTCTACTGGTGGGTAGGCGGACAGCTCGGTGAAGTCGCGGGGTGGATGGAACGCGTGCTCGACGCGCAACCACCCGTCGCCGGCTTCACCCGCGCCGTCGCGCTCTACTACACCTCAGCGATCGGTTTCTGGCGGGATCCCACAGACACCCGGGTGGTGCCTGGCCTGTTGGAGAGCGCCGAGCTGTTCCACGCAGACGCTGTCACCTCCGGTGAAGCGCTCGCTCTCGTCTCGGTTGCCCTGGCACGACTCGCGGCCCAGCCGCCCGACGTGCCCGGTGCCGAGGAGGTGCTCGAAACAAGCCTCGGGTTGTTTCGAGCACAGGATGACAACTGGGGGCAGGCCATGGTTCTCGTGTCGCTCGGGAGGACAGCGCTTCTCTCCCAGCGGGTGAAGGCTGCGCTCAATCGTTTTCGCGAGAGCCTCGCGCTCGCCGAAGTCGAGGGGGACGAACTGAGCGAGACGATCGCACTGCACCACCTCGGAATCGCTTTGGTCATGGAGGGAGAGCGTGACCAGGCACGAGCTGCCCTCGAACGTGGCCTGACCAAGTCGGTACGGCTTGGCCATGCGGATGGCGTTGCATACGGACTCGAAGGGCTGACGGCAGTTGCCGCCGCCAGTGGGGATGTCGAGAGGGCGGGCATGCTCGCCGGGGCGGCCGAGAAACTCCGCGAGGAAACCGGGATGAACAACGCGCCAACATTCGTCTTCTCGCGGTACTGGATCGAGGGGATTCTCCAGAGCGAGGCGGCGGGCCGGTTCCAGGCAGCTCGGGAATCCGGGCGGTCGCTCTCCGAGAAGGATGCCGTGCGTTTCGCTCTTCCCTCCGGTAGCCCGGAACGTGCGGCGGCACCGTGACCGGCCGATCCGGTCGTACCGAGCACGACGAGGACCGGCAACAGCACGGGCCGGGCGACAGCATCCGCCCCTTCACCCGCCTGGTGAGCATTGCCGTGCTCCCGTTCCTTCTCGTGGCGAGTGTGCTTCTGTATCTCTTTCCGGCGAACACCGAGCAGCACTTCGCGTGGACGATCACACCTGAGATCAGCGCGAGATATCTGGCATCCGCTTATCTCGGGGGCATCTGGTTCTTTGCCGCTGTGCTTCGCCAGCGCCAGTGGCACCTGGTGCGTCACGGCTTCCCAGCGGTGCTCACCTTTGCAACACTGCTCGGGGTCGCAACACTGCTGCACTGGGACAGGTTCCACGCCGGCCATATCTCCTTTCTGACCTGGACGGCGCTGTACCTGATCACCCCATTCCTCATGATCGCTGTCCTTCTCGCACAGCGCGGGACGGACCGGGGAACTGCGGTCAGCACAGACACCACCATCCCGCGGGGGTGGCGAATAGCCCTCGCTGGTATCGGCCTGGTATCGATGGCCGTCGGTGTCGTCCTCTTCCTGATGCCGGCGGTCCTCGTCGACAGCTGGGCGTGGAGCCTGACTCCGCTCACCGCCCGGGTGCTCGGTGCGACGCTCACCCTCCCGGGGATGGTGAACGTGTGGATGCTGGTCGACAGCAGGTGGAGCGCGTTTCGCACGCTCTTCCAGGCGCAGCTGGTGAGCCTCACGTTCATCCTCGGGGCGATTCTTCTCGGCTGGGACCAGCTCGACTTCGGTCGACCCGCTGCCTGGTTCATCGTGCCGGGGCTCGCCGGATCGCTTGTCGCATACGGGCTGTTCTCCCTGTGGTGCGAGGCTCGTGCCCGGGCTGGCCGGTGACCCGGCCGCCTGTCAACCCCTGATCCCTCATGCCTTCGAAACCAAGGGGAGGCAATAGTCTTCGTATATGTCCTCGCAGGCGAGTCCGCTCGAACACAGTCCACTCGAACACATTGCCCCCTGGCTGGTTTCCCAGCGCTGGTTTGCCAGCAAGGGGAGACTGCCGAAGCTCGAACTCGTCGGGAGCTGGGAAATGCCCGCCGATGACGCTCTGGTTCTCACCCATCTCGTCATGGACTTCTCGGCACGCGTTCCGGTTCTGTACCAGGTGCCCGTCACCGAACGCATCGAACCTCTCGACGGCGCTGAATCAGCCCTCATCGCGGAAATTGAGCGACCGGACGGGCGAACCGGTTACCTCTACGACGGTCCTCACGACCCGGCATACGCGACAGCTCTGCTCAGGCTCATCAGTTCAAACGGTACCGCGCAGGGCCACGGCGCCAGCGCACAGGGGCTCGCGTTCAGCGAGATCGCCATCTCCGACATCGTGTCATCACGTGTGCTCCGCGGGGAACAGTCGAACACATCGATCATTTACCACGTCATCACCGGGAACGGCATCGATCGGGTCATCTGCAAGGTCTTCCGTGCACTCCACAACGGGGAGAACCCCGATGTCGTCCTTCAGGCGGCGCTCGCCGCATCCGGTTCGCTCAATGTCCCGCACTCGATCGGCAGTGTCGTCGGCGAATGGAGCGACATCGGCCAGGCCACAGGGCGGGCAACAGGTCACCTGGTCTTCGCCCAGGAGTTTCTCTCCGGCTCCGAAGACGCGTGGCGTTTCGCGCTCCGCTCGGCCGAGGACGCCGATGATTTCACCGCCCGTGCACACTCGCTCGGCCGAGTGACCGCCGAAGTGCACCGCCTTCTCGCGGGCTCGTTCGGTACTGCGGCACCGCGGCAGGACGAAATCGATGCGACGCTCGCCAGTTGGCGTTCGCGGCTGTTCCTCGCTATTGACGAGGTACCGGCGATCGAGGAGTTCCGCGACACGATTGAAGCCCTCTACGACTCGACGGCCGCACTTGACTGGCCCGCGCTCCAGCGCATCCACGGTGATTATCACCTCGGCCAGGTCCTGCTTGCCGCCGACGGACACTGGGTACTCCTCGACTTCGAGGGGGAGCCACTCCGCCCGATGGACGAGCGGTCGCAGCCCGACTTCACGCTCAGGGATGTTGCCGGCATGCTCCGAAGCTTCGATTACGTTGCCGGGTCGCTTGGCAGCACCGTCGATGCACGCGAATGGACGCGTGCCTCACGAAACGCATTCCTCAGCGGGTACATCGAGGAGTCCGGCGTCGATCTCCGTGATCACCGCGAACTACTCGATGCCTTCGAGATGGACAAGGCGCTGTACGAGGCCGTCTATGAGGCACGCAACCGGCCCGACTGGGTCTCCATTCCACTCACCGCTCTCGGTCGGCTCGCGCAGCGCCCACGGTAGTCTTCTCAGCCGTTCGAACGTTCGAGCACCCCGCGCAGGAACGCCGCCTGCCCGGCGTGCTGGAGATCGTCGGAGATGACACTCACGAGTCGAACGCCCATCGTTACAGCGGGGGTCCAGGTCTCGTCGACGATGCGGTCGAGGTCGGCGTCCGACAGCCCACTGAGGAAATGGGCCGTGCGGTCGTGCACCTCATCGAAGTATCCGAGCAACAGGTCGGGCGAACTCACGATGACCTGTGCCACATCGTCGCTCGAGTGACCGTAGCCGGTGTCTTCCGGGTCGAACGGCAGCCGGAATCTGTCCACCCAGCCCGCCGAAATCCAGATCTGGTCCGTCTCCAGCAGATCGGCGATGTGATCGTCCTGCACGCGGGTCAGGTGCCAGATGAGCCACGCGATGGTGTTTGACTCGCTGTCGACCCTGGCCAGGAGGGTGGGGGCGTCCAGGCCGTCTACGGCACTGTGCACGCTCTCGGAAACACGCCCGAAGGCATCCGTCAGTACGTCTGAGCTCTTCATTTCTCACCTTTCTCGGGGTGTCGTTGAACGCGGAGATACGACGGCTCACGCAGTCGTCGCTCCCAGCGGTATGTGGTTGTTCCCGGAATCGGGTTCCGCACGGGGTCGTAGCGGTCGAGGGTGTCAGTGCCGTTTGCCTCGTGCCAGAGTTCGATGACGGCGAACGGATGCCACAGGCCGGTTGGGGTCGCGTAGTAGAGCTTCAGCCGCCAGCTGGTGACCTCGAGCCGGGAGGCGAGGCTCTCGATATCCGTCGGGAGGTCGCCCGGCTCGAGGGTACGGGCGGCAAAGAGAAGCGGCCCGTTCGGTGTCTTCACCGGCATCAGGGTGGTGAGGCGCGCCCGGGACGGTGAGCGGTGGAGGGCGAGAAGGAAGCGAGACGGCACACCAAAGCCCGTCGATGCGAGCAGGAGGTCAGCCGGTCCGGCTGTCGTTCCAAAGCGCAGCGCGAGCCCAATCACATCGGGAAGAGGCTGAGGAACACCGATCGACCGGGAGGCCCGCGCGGTCAGTGGCAGTTCGCTCGTGTGCGGGTGATCAATGAAATCAATGCCGGACGTCGCCCGATCGGTGAGCCAGCGAAGTGAGCCGGTGAGCCTGACGCCTCGGGGGTGGATCGGCCGCGGTGAGCGAATCGAGCGCAGAGCGCCGAAAACGCCGGCGAGGATGCCGCCGAGAAGTCCGGCGGGAGTCAGCGTCATGTTCCCCTCCCGACGCTCAGAGCGAGGGCGATGAGAGGCAATTGGAGCGGCAGTCGCACCAGGGCGGTGACCCGCACCGGCCACGACTTCTTGCGAACGACGCGAACGGTGCGCACATTCGCGGGGAAGACGGCGACGAGGAACACCGCGGCGAGCAGTCCGCCGAGCGACCGCGTGGGCCGGTGAGCCACGAGCCCGGCGAGCGCCAACTCACCGAAACCGGATACCAGCGTCCAGAACCGGCTGGGGCCAGGAAGCATGCGCGGAACGATGGGGTCGAACACCGCTGGTCGCACGAAGTGGAGAGTGCCGGTGAGCGCGAACATTGTGCTGAGCACTCCGGCTCTTGTGCGCTCCGGTTCCCGCCGTGCCGGGTTCTTCCTCAGTGACTCGCGCATTCGACACACAGTAGGGCCGCGTGTGGCCGGGTGGCAAGAGCTTGCGCGAGGGCGGAGGCCGCCCCGCGTCCTGTCACTGGGAGTCGTCGCCGTATTCGATGGTCTTTTTCGTCAGGTCGCTGAGATCCGCTGAGCCGCCGGAGCGGTCGGGCAGGTCGTCGAGAGTGACCAGTCCGTCCGGATCGCGCGGGTCGCGTGAACCCGTGATCCGTTCGGCGAGACCTGACGGTCCGGTGCCGTCAGCGGCGGTGCCGGTGTCGGCATCAGGGGCGTCGTTCGGTGCAGTCATCGTCATCCTTTCGTGTCACTGTGCCTGGGTGTGGCAGTGCTTGCTGGTCAGTGGCAGTCATCGTATCCGGACTCTGACTTCCGGCACTTCGCGGTCAGCCGGGGTTGACAGTCTGCGACTGTTCCTGTTCCTGCTGCCACCGCGGCGTGCCGGGAATCGGCGGACCCGTCGGCCACCGGAGCGTTGCCGCGACCTCCGCCGATTTAGGAAGCGAACCGTGGTCGACGAAGACGACCTTGCTCTCGGTGAGTACCGCGGCCCGCGTCAGCGCAAGGATGGCCGGAACCGGTCCGAGGATCCCGGCGCCGAGCGCATCCTCGGGGGCCGTCGCAACCCACGGTTCCGCGTCCAGAGCGAGGAGAACCCGCTCACCGGTTCCATCGTTGTCGAGAAGAACGGTGTCCGCCTGGCTCTGCTGCAGGCTGTGCACCACAGCGCCGAACCCGAGCGCGCCGTTCTCGAAATCTCCAGCGGCGAGCTTGTCGAGCAGGGCCGACTGGTTCCGCAGGCGAATCTCCTCGAGCTTTCGGGAGATCCGCTCCTGGAGCGGTTCCCGCGACGAACCGGCGGCGAGGAGATGCCCTGGCACAACAGTACTGATGTCTCGAGCCGCCGACGAGAGTTCCTCGGACAGGAGTTGCACCGCGCGTACGTCGCCAGCCAGCAACACGAAGCCAGGGCGGAGCCGACGGACGAGATCATCGACCGCCGCAGCCAGCTGGGACTGGTTCTGTCTCCAGATCTCTTCGGAGTGCTGTTGGTAGTGACTGTGTGACCAGCCACCAGCCTGCACCTTGTTGAGGCTGTCGGTTCTGCCCTCAATGTTCGAGTGGTCCAGCGGGACGGCGTGGGATGCCCGGTAGGCGTGAATCTCGGCGTTGCCACGGCTCGCCTCGACGACGAGGTACACCACGTCGTTCTGCCGGTGCTTGATCAGGGGAACGAAGTCGGGGGTGCTGAGGTAGGCAACGGTCTCCGGCCAGGCTGGGCGGCCAGCCAGCACCTCGTCGAGCAGTACCTCCCCGTCGTGGACGACCAGGAACCGGGAGTGCGGTCCACTCGTCCCGGTCGGCTCAGCCAGGAGAGCGTCGACCGCGTCCAGGTCAGACAGTGGCGCGCCCGCCCGGGAAAGTGCGTCTCGCACCTGTCGTCGGCGCGATTCTCCATCGTTGCCGGGTCCGTCGCCGAGGCCACTCGCGTCGACGAACACCGACGAAAATGTTCCCTGGCGGCGCCAGAGCTCCGCCAACTGGTGTGTCAATGAATCCAACACTCGTTCGCCCTCCTCTTCACCGGCGTACACCCGTCGAAAGGCCCATCCTCTCCGTCGGTGCCGCCGGTCTCCATGAAACCCGGCGATCTGAGAGTTGACAAGGGGCGATTCGCACTGTTTCGAGCCTGACGTCGAATCGCGTGTGCTGGGCCAGCTCCATACCATCGGATGGACGCGAAAGCTAGACCCTCCCGTCCCATCCGGGCCGATCGGGCGGACGAACTAGATTTGACGGACCCGTGCGTTTTTGTGCGCGGAGACGCTTTACAAGGAGATTGATGGAAAGCTGGCCAGGAACCGCGTACCCGCTTGGTGCGACCTACGACGGCAGTGGGACAAACTTCGCTATCTACAGCGAAGCGGCCGAACGAGTCGAACTCTGCCTCTTCGACGAGGACGGCACAGAGACCCGGGTGGAAGTGCGGGACACCGAGGCCTTCGTGTGGCACTGTTACCTGCCAGAGGCTCAGCCAGGACAGCGGTATGGCTACCGCATCCATGGTGAGTACGCCCCCGAGCAGGGCAAGCGGCTTAACCCGAACAAGCTCCTGCTCGACCCGTACGCCAAGGCGACCTGTGGATCCTACGACTGGGACCAGTCCCTGTTCTCCTACAACTTCGGTGATCCTGACTCACGCAACGATGACGACAGTGCTGCTCACTCGATGCTCAGCGTTGTCGTCAACCCGTTCTTCGACTGGTCAGGTGACCGCCACCCGAAGACGCCATACAACAACAGCGTCATCTACGAGGCGCACGTCAAGGGCCTCACGAAGCTCAACGAGCAGATCCCTGAGGCGCAGCGCGGAACCTATTCCGGTATTGCACACCCCGCCACCATCGAGCACCTCCAGCGACTCGGCGTCACCGCCATCGAACTCATGCCGGTGCACCAGTTCGTTCAGGACTCCACCCTTCTCGACAAGGGTCTCCGCAACTACTGGGGCTACAACACGATCGGGTTCTTCGCGCCGCACAACGAGTACTCGTCAACCGGTGACATCGGCCAGCAGGTGCAGGAATTCAAGGGCATGGTCAAGTCGTTGCACGCGGCGGACATCGAGGTCATCCTCGACGTCGTGTACAACCACACAGCCGAGGGCAACCACATGGGCCCCACTCTCTCCTTCCGCGGAATCGACAACGAGGCGTACTACCGCCTCGAGGAGAACGACAAGCGGTACTACACCGACTACACGGGCACGGGAAACACCCTCAACGTTCGCCACCCGCACTCGCTGCAGCTGATCATGGACTCCCTGCGCTACTGGGTCACTGAAATGCACGTCGATGGTTTCCGCTTCGACCTCGCGTCGGCACTCGCCCGCGACCTCTACGAAGTCGACAAGCTGTCTACCTTCTTCGAGCTCGTCCAGCAGGATCCCATCGTCTCGCAGGTGAAGCTCATCGCGGAGCCGTGGGATGTCGGCCCCGGTGGCTACCAGGTCGGAAACTTCCCGTCCCAGTGGACGGAGTGGAACGGAAAGTACCGCGACACCGTTCGCGACTTCTGGCGCGGAGAACCGTCGACACTCGGCGAGTTCGCCGCACGAATCACGGGTTCTGCCGACCTGTACGAGCACTCTGGCCGCCGCCCGGTGGCATCCATCAACTTCGTGACAGCGCACGACGGATTCACCATGCGCGATCTCGTCTCGTACAACGAAAAGCACAATGACGCCAACGGCGAGGACAATAACGACGGAGAATCACACAACCGTTCGTGGAACTCGGGCGTTGAGGGAGACACGGATGACCCGGCCGTTCTCGGCCTGAGGGCGCGCCAGCAGCGCAACCTCCTCGCGACCCTTCTGCTCTCGCAGGGCGTCCCGATGATTCTCCACGGCGATGAACTCGGTCGCACCCAGCAGGGCAACAACAATGGCTATGCCCAGGACAACGAGTTGACCTGGGTCCACTGGGACGTCGTCGACGTTCCGCTCGTCGAGTTCACCTCGGCCGTTGCCAGGCTCCGCAAGGAGCATCCGGTATTCAGGCGCAGCCGCTTCTTCGATGGTCGCCCCGTTCGCCGCGGAGAAGGCGAGCCGCTGCCCGACATCGTGTGGCTCAACCGCGACGGCGGCGAAATGCAGCCGGAGGACTGGGACGAGGAACTGGCCAAGACGGTCGGTGTCTTCTTCAACGGTGAGGGTATCCGCGAACGGGATGCTCGCGGACAGAACGTCAGCGACGTTCACTTCCTGCTCTATTTCAACGCGGATGCCGAGGACGCCGAGTTCACCCTGCCGCCCGAGGAGTACTCGCCGGCGTGGGAGATCGTCGTCGACACGGCCGGAGCCGGTGCCGACAGCGAACCGCGTCCAGCAGCATCCGTGCAGACCGTACAGGCCAGGAGTCTCCTGGTCATGCGTGCATACACCGCGCCAGAGGCTGAGCCCGACCACTCCGTTGCGGCGTCGCTCGCCGTCCTCAGCGGGTCGCAAACCACGTCGAGCACCGAAGTGAAACCTGGAGCACTGAGTTGAGACTCCCACTGTCGACCTACCGGCTGCAGATCCGGCAGTCGTTTGACCTCGACGCCGCCCGTGGCGTCGTTGACTATATCTCCGCGCTCGGGGCTGACTGGCTCTACCTGTCTCCGCTGCTGGAGGCCGAGGCCGGCAGCGACCACGGTTATGACGTGGTCAACCACTCACGAGTCGATCCGGCCCGAGGCGGACCCGAGGCGCTCGACCGCCTGGCGAAAGCGGCGAAGGCCAGGGGCATGGGCATCCTTGTCGACATCGTGCCCAACCACATGGGTGTCCAGACGCCGGTCGCGAATGCCTGGTGGTGGGACCTCCTGAAAAATGGCCAGGCGTCCCGGTACGCGGAAGCCTTCGACGTCGACTGGGCGGCAGGCGACGGCAAGATCCGCATTCCTGTGCTGGGTGACGGCGACAACGAACTCGATGCACTTGAGCTCGTCGATGGTGAATTGCACTACTACGACAACCGGTACCCGGTGGCCGCCGGTACGGCGGACGATGGCGCTGACCCGCGCACCGTCCACTCCCGACAGAATTATGAACCCATCAACTGGCGCAGGGCCGACGCTGAACTCAACTACCGCAGGTTCTTCGCGGTCAACTCGCTCGCCGGCATCCGTGTCGAGGTTCCATGGGTCTTCCAGGAATCACACGCCGAGATCCTCCGGTGGGTGAACGAGGACCTGGTTCACGGCATCCGGGTCGACCACCCCGATGGGCTGGCGCACCCGGGGGACTACCTCGATGCGCTGCAAAAGGCCACCGGCGGTGTCTACGTCCTCGTGGAGAAAATCCTCGAGGGCGAAGAGGGGCTGCCGCCGAACTGGGCCGCAGCGGGAACCACCGGCTACGACGCTCTCGGCGACATCGACCGGGTGCTGGTCGACCCGGCAGGGCGCTCACGACTCGACGCCCTCGAGGGAAAGCTTGAAGACACATCCGTCGCCATCGACGACGTGTGGCCTGAACTGATCTACGAGAATAAGCGTTCCATCGCCGACGGCATTCTCCGGTCTGAAGTTCTTCGGCTCGCTCGCCTTGTCCCCGAGATCGAGGGTGCCGACGACGCGATCGCCGAATTACTCGCGTGCTTCCCGGTCTACCGGTCCTACCTGCCGTTCGGCGAGGAACACCTCGCGGAAGCCGCCAGGTCAGCGGCTGCCCGTCGCCCCGACCTGACTGAACGCATCGACGCCCTCTACCCGGTTCTCTCCGACCCGGACCACCCCGCTGCCGTCCGCTTCCAGCAGACATCAGGAATGGTGATGGCGAAGGGCGTCGAAGATACGGCCTTCTATCGGTTCAGCCGGCTGACCTCGCTCAACGAGGTCGGCGCCGACCCGGGGGAGTTCGCGATCGACGTTGCCGAGTTCCACCGGCGCCAGCAGTTCCGCCAGGCGTCACTGCCGGCGTCGCTGACGACCCTCTCAACGCACGACACCAAGCGTGGGGAAGATGTTCGCAGCCGTATCTCGGTCATCGCCGAGATACCGAAGGAGTGGGAGGCGACCCTCGCGAGACTCCGCGCGCTCGTCCCGCTCGGTGACGGTCCGTTCGAGCAGCTCCTCTGGGAAGCGGTTATCGGCGCCTGGCCGGCATCACGGGAGCGCCTGCACGCATACGCCGAGAAGGCTGCCCGCGAGGCTGGGACGTCAACGACGTGGACGGAGCCGAACGAGGCCTTCGAGACGACCATGCACGGCCTCATCGACGCCGTCTTCGACAACGCAGAGGTCAACCAGATCGTCACCGGCTTCGTCGACAGGGTCGCTGCAGCCGGCTGGTCCAACTCGCTCTCCGCGAAGCTGGTCCAGCTCACGGCGCCAGGGGTCCCCGATGTCTACCAGGGCAGTGAACTGTGGGAGACCTCGCTCGTCGACCCTGACAACCGGCGCGCGATCGACTTCGACCTGCGGCGTGACTACCTCGCTCGCGTCGACCGGGGCTGGCTTCCTCCGATCGACGAGACCGGAGCAGTCAAACTGCTCGTGACGGCTCGCGCGCTTCGCTTGCGGAGGGATCGGCCCGAGTGGTTCTCCCGCTACCTGCCGATCCCGGCGTACGGCTCAGCGGCCGCGCACGCCGTCGCATTCGACCGCGGAGACGCCCTCGTCTTCGCCACCCGGCTCCCGCTCGGCCTCGAGAAGAACGGTGGCTGGGGCGACACCACGGTTGTCGTTGCCGGGAGACCGATGGTCGACGCATTCACCGGCGAGCGCTACCCGGGCGGAACGCTCCGGCTCGCCGACATCTTCGGCCAGTACCCCGTTGCTCTCCTCGTTCCAGACGACACCGACCTCACCGCACTGTTGGGAGACTCCGAATGACACCACGTCAGCGTGAACCGTTCGCCGTGTGGGCACCGAACGCGAACAGCGTGCAACTTGTGCTCGGCGACACCGAAAATGAGATGACCCGGTCGACCGATGGCTGGTGGGTGCCGGCATCCGTTGCTCTCGGCGGTGCCAGTGACGCTGGCACCGACAGTGACTACGGATATCTCGTCGACGGCGAAGGCCCTTTTCCTGACCCGCGTTCGCGTCGCCAGCCGAACGGCGTGCACGAGCTCTCCCGCGCGTTCGACCCCTCAGAGTACCGCTGGAACGACTCCGCATGGAGCGGCCGCCAGCTCGCGGGTGGAGTGATCTACGAACTGCACATCGGCACGTTCACCCCCGAGGGCACATTCGACTCGGCAATCGAGAAACTCGATCACCTCGTTGCGCTCGGCGTCGACTTCGTTGAAGTGCTTCCGGTCAATGCGTTCAACGGAACACACAACTGGGGCTACGACGGCGTGCTGTGGTACGCCGTCTCGGAGAACTACGGCGGCCCTGCCGGCTACCAGCGCTTCGTCGATGCCTGCCATGCCGCCGGCCTCGGCGTCATCCAGGACGTTGTCTACAACCACCTCGGGCCCAGCGGCAACTACCTGACGAAATTTGGCCCATACCTGACCGATGGACCAGGGAACACCTGGGGCTCGTCGGTCAATCTCGATAGCGAACACTCTGACACGGTGCGCGAGTACATCCTCGATAACGTCCTGATGTGGCTCGGCGACTACCACGTCGACGGTCTTCGCCTCGATGCCGTGCACGCCCTCGTCGACTCACGGGCCACCCACCTGCTCGAGGAGATGGCAATCGAGGTCGCGAGCTTGAGCGCAGCCGTTCGGCGTCCGTTGAGTCTCATCGCCGAATCCGACCTCAACGACCCGACGCTCATCACCCCGCGTGAAGCGAACGGCTATGGTCTCGACGGGCAATGGAGCGACGACTTCCATCACGCGGTGCACGTTGCCCTGACCCGCGAGACAACGGGGTATTACGCAGACTTCGAGCCGCTCTCCGCCCTCGCCAAGGTGCTCACGCGGGGCTTCTTCCACGACGGCACCTTCTCGAGCTTCCGCGGCAGGACCCACGGCCGTGCGATCGACACCCAGCGGATGCCGTCCTGGCGGCTGGTCGTCGCGAACCAGAACCACGACCAGATCGGGAACCGCGCCACCGGCGACCGGCTCACCGCGACCCTCGACACCGGCCAGCTCGCGATTGCTGCCGCGCTGACCCTGGTGTCCGGCTTCACCCCGATGCTGTTCATGGGCGAGGAATGGGGCGCAAAGACTCCGTGGCAGTTCTTTACCTCCCACCCGGAACCCGAACTGGGCGAGGCAACGGCAAAGGGCCGGATCGCCGAGTTCGAGCGAATGGGCTGGGACCCGAACGTCGTTCCAGACCCGCAGGAACCGTCGACATTCGCGAATTCCAAGCTCGACTGGGCTGAGCTCGACAACGTCGATTCGGCACGGCTGCTCGACTGGTATCGGGGACTCACCACGTTGCGACGGTCACGGCCAGAACTTGTCGACCCTCGATTCGGCGCGACCCGCGTTGAGGTCGACGAAACCGAGCGCTGGCTGGTGCTCCACCGGGGCGGAACCGGGGTGCTCATCAACTTCGACGACGTGGAACACACCGTCGAGGTTCCGGTCGGCACCGAACTCGCGTCCTTCGCTCCGGACGGCGACGCCGTCCGCGAGCGTCGTGACCGTTCGGTTCGTCTTGCGCCGCACTCCGTGGTGATCGCCGAGCTGCTGGGCTAATTCTGGAGAGCGCTCCGGAAGGCCTGCAGAGTCTCCGCGGAGAACAGCACGAAAGTAACGTCCGCCGGGGGGTCGACGTCGCGAACCGTTCGAATCGCGATGTCGGCGGCATCCGCGAGAGGCCAACCGTATGCTCCCGCCGAAATCGCGGGGAACGCGACGGTCGCCGCGCCCAGTTCGTCTGCCACCCGAAGGCTGCTGCGATACGCGGATGCCAGCAGGTGGGATCTGTCCTCACTCCGATCCCAGACCGGGCCGACCGTGTGGATCACGTGTTTCGCCGGCAGCCGTCCCGCCGTTGTTGCGACGGCCTCTCCGGTGGGGAGGCCGTCGGGCAGGACGGTCTCACGCAGTCGCCGGCACGCCGCGAGGATGTCGGGGCCGCCCGCACGATGGATCGCTCCGTCGACGCCACCGCCTCCGAGCAGCGAGTTGTTCGCCGCGTTGACGATGGCATCGACCCGCATCGTTGTGATGTCGCCTCGCACGAGAGTGATCACGTCACAGCGCCTTTCTAGGATGGACCGAGGGCGCGGGCAGCAGCGACCGCGGCACGGACACCGCCCGACCAGGGGTCGCCGTGGCCGGGCAGAACGAGATCGGCGTCTGTGTCGGCGAGCGCTGACAGCGAGTCGAGGGCGAGCGCCGAGTCTGCGGTGGCCGCTCCCGCGATGATCTGCGCGCCGCGGGAGCCCTTGTACGGGTCGAGGGTGACGAGGGCATCGCCGGAGATAACGGCCCCACGATCGGCGAAGTGGAGGGCGGTGTGCCCATCGGTGTGGCCGGGGGTGAAAATGATCTGCGGGCGGCCGGGCACGTCGAGTACGCCGTTCTCTGGCAGGTAGCTCACCGAGTTCACGCCCTTGACCGCGAGCGCGCCCGCCGCGGTCATGCCCGCGAGCACCGGAATCGCCGCCGGGTACATCAGCGGATAGACGAAGGGCGTGCGTTCCCTCCGGTAGCGGTATGGGTGTGCGGCGAGACGCTCATCCGCGCGGTGCACCCAGATCGGCACCCGCAGCTCAGTCTGCGCCCGCGCGGCGAAGCCCAGGTGGTCGAAGTGCCCGTGGGTGAGCACGATCGCCTCGATATCCCGTCTCGACCGACCGATCTCCTCGAGCGCAAGCAGAAGCGGCGCCCACGTGGATGGGAACGCCGCATCGACGATCGTGACCCGGCCTTCCTCTTCGATGAGGTAGCAGTTCACATAGGCGTGTTCGAGCCGGTGTACCCCCGGTGCGACGTTCCTGGTGAGCGTTGGTCGTCGTCCGTGCCGTTGTCGCTGTGCCATCTGGTCTCCTGTCGATTGCGCGGTGTCCGGTCACTGTGCCGACAGCGTAGCCCGCACTCTTGTCCTCGCCACAGGGGTTGACCCGCGGTGCGAGCCAGCGCACTCACACCTTTCGGCGCGCATCGATACTGAGCTATACAGGAGGACATGGCAGCGAATATCGCGGACTGGATGGACGGCTATCTCCGGGCGTGGAGCTCGAACAACCCCGATGACATCCGTGCGCTCTTCACCGAGGACGCCGAGTACCGAACGGAACCGTGGGTCGATCCGTGGGTCGGACACGGTGAGATCGTCGCTGGCTGGCTCGACCGCAAGGACGATCCGGACACCGCCCGTTTTGACTGGTCGATTCTCGAGAACACGGATGCCGTGACTATCGTCGAGGCCGTCACCGACTACCGGGACGGACCGACGTACTCCAACCTCTGGGTGATTCGGCTCGGTCCGGACGGCAGGGCGCGAACATTTACCGAGTGGTGGATGGACCAGTCCCGGCGGTCCTGAGCCCCGGCCTACGCTCGCGGCGGAAGCTGCTGGAGAGCCCAGCTGTTGCCATCGGGATCGTCGACGACAACCTGATCCATTAAACGGCGGGCGCTGTCACAGGGCGCGCAGCTTCTCCAGCAGCGGCTCGGCGGCCGAGGCGAGGAAATCGTCCTGGCCGTCGTCGCCGATCTGGATGAGGGCAATATCCGTGAAGCCCGCGTCGATGAACGGGCGTGCGCTTTCGGCGATCTCATCAAGGTCCGGTCCGCACGCGATCGAATCTGCAATGTCCTCCTCGCGCACGAACTGGGATGCTCCCGTGAATCCGGCCGGGGTCGGCAGGTCGGCATTCACCGCCCAGCCACCACCGAACCAGCGGAACTGTTCGTGTGCCTTGGCCACGGCCCCTTCCTTGTCCTTGCCCCAGCAAATGGGGATCTGACCGATAACACGTGCCGAACCGGTTCCATCGGCTTTGGTGCCCCGCCACTTCTCGACCGCGTCACTGTCGGGCTCCGTCGAGATGAAGTGATCAGACAGCGGAGCGAATCGTGAGATCGACTTGTCGCCCGATACTGCGATCCCGATCGGGACACCTTCCTCGGGCACATCCCACACGCGGGCGGAGTCAACGCGGAAGTACTCGCCCTGCCAGGTGATGAGCTCACCGGTGTGAAGCTCGCGGATAATCGTCACGGCCTCCTCGAGCATGTCCTGGCGCACATCGATGGACGGCCAGCCTTCACCGACGACGTGTTCGTTGAGGTTTTCACCCGATCCGAGGCCGAGAATGAACCTGCCTTCCGACAAGAGCTGGAGCGTCGCCGATTTCTGGGCGACGACGGCGGGGTGATACCTCATCGTCGGGCAGGTCACAAAGGTCGCGAGATCGACCCTGCTGGTGGCCTGTGCAACGGCACCGAGCACGGTCCACGCGTATGGAGCGTGTCCCTGTTCGGTGAGCCAGGGGGAGTAGTGGTCACTCGACACTTCGAAATCGAAGCCGGCGTTCTCGGCGGCAATTGCATAGCGGACAAGCTCTCTTGGCCCGCTCTGCTCGGTCATCAGTGTGTATCCAAATCGCGTCATACTGCGACCGTGCCACCGTGATTCATCAGATTCAAGGGGTTGCGGGTCCGAGCAACGTCGGCTCTCGGTTACGCGGGGACAGGGTGGGCGGAGCTCGCCCCGGTTCGGCCCATCCCACCCTTGTCGCGCGAGGTGTCTCGGAGTATGACGGAAGAGAGCGAGGACTGCCGGTCTTCGCCCAGCCCGGTCTTCACCCAACACACAGGAGTGCACATGCTCACGACCACCCACGCATTCGGAGGATTCAGCGTCGACGACATTGAGGCGGCACAGCGGTTTTACGGCGAGACACTCGGGCTCTCCGTCTCGATGGGCGATATGGGAGTTCTCCAACTGACCCTGCCCGGTGGGGCACGCGTGATCATCTACCCCAAGAAGGACCACACCCCGGCGACGTTCACCATCCTCAACTTCGGAGTCGACGATGTGGGGCGGGCGGTCGACGAACTTCACGCGGCAGGCGTTCAGACCAAGATCTACGACGACCCGGGGCTGCCCACCGACGAGCGCGGCATCATGCGCGGTAACGGACCGGCGATCGCCTGGTTCCGCGACCCGGCAGGGAACGTGTTGTCTGTGATCGAGGAGTGAATCGGCACCGGTTCACGTCACCGAAGACCATTCCGACGTAGGGTCGGCGTATGCCTTCTCCCCGCGTTCTGGTCACCGGCGCTACCGGCTACGTGGGCGGACGGCTCGTTCCCCGCCTGCTCGAGGCCGGGTTCACTGTCCGCGTCGTCGTGCGCAACGCACGCAAGCTCGTCGACGTGCCGTGGCGCAACGACGTCGAGGTCATCGAGGGCGACCTGGTGGACGCGGATGCCGTTGCTCAGGCATGCGAGGACGTCGACATCGTGTACTACCTCGTGCACTCGATGGGTGCCGGCGGTCGATTCGAAGAGACCGAGACCCTGGCAGCGCGCAACGTCGCCCAGGCGGCGTCGGCGGCCGGAGTGGCGCGCATCATCTACCTCGGTGGACTCCATCCCTCGGGCATCCCGCTCTCGGAGCATCTCCGATCCCGAGTCGCGGTTGGTGAGATATTCCTGTCGTCGCCGGTGCCGACGATCGCGTTCCAGGCCGGTGTCGTGATCGGATCCGGCTCGGCGTCGTTCGAGATGATTCGGCACCTCACCGATGTGCTCCCGTATATGCCCGCTCCGAAGTGGGTGCGGAACCGGATTCAGCCGATCGCCATTCGTGACGTTCTGTACTACCTCGTCGAGGCCGCGAAGCTGCCGGGGGAGGTCAACCGTACCTTCGACATCGGCGGGCCCGATATCCTCCGCTACGGCCAAATGATGAACGGGTACGCGCTCGAAGCTGGGCTCAAGCAACGGCCGATCGCCGCGCTTCCCGTGCTCACGCCGTGGCTGGCATCACAGTGGGTGAACCTCGTCACGCCCATCCCGCGGAGCCTCGCCGTCGCGATCATTTCCTCACTGCAATACGACTGTGTTGCGGCCGAACACGACATCGACGCTCTCATCCCGCCGCCCCCCGGCGGGCTCACCGGGTATCGGACTGCCGTCCGGCTGGCGCTTGCCCGAATGAAGGAGGGTGATGTTGAGACGAGCTGGCAGGACTCATCGGTGTTCGGCGCACCGAGCAACCCTCTGCCGAGTGACCCGCTCTGGGCAGGGCACGTGGTTTTCACCGACCTCAAGGAGCGGGAAACGACAGCAACCGTCGAGGATCTCTGGGCCATCATCGAAGGAATCGGCGGCGAGAACGGCTGGTACTCATTCCCGCTGGCCTGGGCTGCGCGTGGCTGGATGGACAAGCTCGTCGGAGGGGTTGGCCTGCGCCGGGGACGGCGCCACGCGTCCCGGCTGCAGACCGGTGATGCCCTCGACTTCTGGCGCGTGGAACTGCTCGAGCGGCCATCGAAGCTTCGATTGCGTGCGGAAATGAGACTGCCAGGGCGGGCCTGGCTCGAACTTGAGGCGATACCGACGCCCACCGGCTCGCGATACCGACAGCGCGCTGTCTTCTTCCCGCAGGGGCTCGGCGGACGCCTGTACTGGTTCGCGATCCTGCCGTTCCACGGTGTCATCTTCAACGGAATGGCCAATCGCATCAGCGTCGAGGCGGAGAACCGCACACGCGCAGGCATCCGCTCTGCCGCACCAGCGGCATCCTGACCCGGCCCCATGTTGCGATGCGATGCGATGCGTTAGGCGCTGGCCGGTCCGAGAAGGTGGTTTGCGACGGTTGAGTGCGCCGACTCGGGGTCACTCGGGTGAAACAGCCCCGCGAGGGCGTCGCGATACAGACGGCTGAGCTCGTTGTCGGAGGAGTATGACGAGCCGCCCGAGCAGCGGATGGCCGTGT
>JAZQRG010000255.1:0-23644 GCA_045629445.1 Mycetocola sp.
CCCTCTACCCGCGCTGAACGATGTGTTGCTCGACGTCTCAGTCCTCCGACCGGGTCGGGCGCCGCGCAGCGTCGGGGTTCGCGGCCACCAGGCGCATCCACGTCTCGTTCACACCACCACCTCGGGGGCGCTTCACCTCACCACCCCCGCGTCCACCTGGGCCGACCTCGGCAGACTACTCTCCCCGTACGACCTCGTCGCTGCCGGCGACGCCATCGTGTGCCAGCGCACATCGGCGGGCGGCAGCGGGTTCGGGCAGCCACCACTCGCGACGCTGGACCAATTGCGCGCCGCGGTCGATGCCGGCCGCCGACCTGGGGTTGGTGCGCTCCGCGAGGCGCTGGGACGGATCCGTTCCGGCTCATGGTCCCGACTCGAGACCTGGGTGCGTCTGATCCTCGTCGACGCTGGCCTTCCCGAACCAGAACTCAATTACGACGCATTCGACGACGCGGGCAATTTCCTCGGATGCCTCGACCTCGCCTACCCCGATCTGAAAGTCGCGATCGAATATGAGGGCGCGCACCACTGGAGCACCGCGGCCCAGATTCGTCACGACATCGACCGGCTTGACCGGCTGGCAGAGAACGGATGGCGCATTGTGCGACTGACCAAGGAACACGTCTTCATGGAGCCGGCCGAGGTCGTGCGTCGGGTCGGCCTGGCACGCGCGCGACGCACCAACGCGCGGTAGCGAAACGCCGCCACAACCCCGCGCTACCCCCGATCGAGTGCTCGCGAAGCCATCGGCAACCACGCTAACCTCGCCACACGGTGACTGCGGACTCCCCGCGACCCGGAAGGACATCGTGGCTTCGAGACTCCGCACCCTTGTTGCCGGCGCCATGGTGCTCTCGGCGAGCATGATGCTGAGCGGATGTGGTGTGATGAGCCAGCTCGCCTCGGCCACACCGACGGCGGCGCCCGCAACCACATCAACGCCGACGCTGACCCCGACCACCCCGGAGCTTGAGCCCGGAACTGTCGTCGCGACCGGCCAGCTCGTCGGAGATCCGCTCATCACGGGCAACGTCGACGTGCGAGCCGGCCGCAAAGGCTCATTCGAGCTGCGTCTGCTCAGCTTTCACTCTGAGCGCCAGGAAGAAGTTGAGCTACAGATTTCGCCGCGGGTGGTGGAACCAGGCACGACGTGCACGAGTTCAATCATGAACCTGTCGTTCGGCAACCTGCCCGTCGGTCCTGATCAAAGCTTCCCGCTTGGAAATGATTTCACCGGCGGCGACCCGAGCTTTCTGGACACAGTGCTCATCACCCACCACGACTTCGATGCCTTTACCCAGGGCTGTTTCGTCTCCGTCCTCGCGAGCGCAACGCTCGACTGGGTGGTGCCAGACACCCGACCAGGATTGGTCGTGATCGACTCAGGGAAGACCGGCGGCGCCACAGGTGAAGTGACGCTCCTTGACAACGAACCGCTCGCCTACACGGTCGCGCCGAACGACCTGCTCGAAGAGGTGGCAGCACGGTTCGGGGTAACCGTCAACGATATCTTCTTCCTCAACCCAACCCGCGCCCCCAGCCCGCAAAAACCGACCCTCGACATTGGTGAAGTGCTCAACCTCAGCAAAGGTCACCGCTGACGTCAGCGACCAGCGGCGGCCACGAACGCCGCGCCGCCTCACTCGACGAGCGGCCGCCCACCCAACTGCTCCTCGAACATCCGCGCGTACGTGCCGCCCAGCGCGAGCAGCTCAGCATGCGTGCCCGTCTCGGCAACCCGCCCGGCCTCGATCACGAAGATCACATCGGCCTTGACGATCGTGGAGAGCCGGTGCGCAATCGCGATCGTCGTGCGCCCAGCGGATGCCGCCTCCAGCGCACGCTGGACGACCCGCTCCGAGATCGTATCCAGGGCACTCGTCGCCTCGTCGAGCACAAGCACGGCGGGGTCCTTGAGCATCACCCGAGCGATCGCAATCCGCTGCTTCTCGCCACCGGAGAGCCGGTATCCGCGCTCCCCCACCACCGTGTCATAGCCCAGCTCGAACGACGCGATCGTGTCGTGGATGTTCGCCGCACGCGCGGCCGCCTCGAGTTCTGCGTTCGTGGCATCCGGTTTCGCGTAGCGCAGGTTCTCAGCGATCGTCGCGTGGAAGAGGTAGGTCTCCTGGCTGACGATGCCGATGTTCGAGACGAGCGACTCGGCCTGCAGGTCGCGCACGTCGGTACCTGCGAACAGCACGCGCCCGCCCGTCGCGTCATAGAACCGCGGCACGAGATAGGACACGGTGGTCTTGCCAGCGCCACTCGGCCCGACGAAGGCGGCGAACTCGCCCGGCTGAATCGAGAACGACACGTTGTCGAGGGTCGGCCGCGAGTCATCCGCAGCATCGGGATAGCGGAACGTCACCTTGTCGAACTCGACACTGCCAAGCCTCGGGTTGTCGCGCGCGACGGGCACGGCATCCGGCCGGTCGGAGATCGATGGGGTGAGGTCGAGATACTCGAAGATCCGGGCAAACAAAGCGCCGGATGTCTGCAGGTCAAGTCCGACCCGCATCAGGGCCATGAGGGGAAACAGCAGTCTGGACTGCACGGTCGTGAACGCGACAATTGCCCCGGCGGTGATGTCAGCGGCACCACCGGTGACGAGCAAACCGGCCACGAGGTAGACGATTGCGGGGATCGACGAGAGGAAGATGTTGACCATCGCAAAGAACCACTGCCCGCTCATGGTCTGCTTCACCTGCAGGTCGACCTGCTCTTCGTTCGCGCCACTGTAACGCTGAATTTCGGCTGGCTGCTGGTTGAAACTCTTCGACAGCAGCACTCCAGACACGCTCAGCGTCTCCTGGGTGATCGCGGTCATGTCGGAGAGTGACTCTTGCGTCTTCGTCGCGATCCTGGCACGCACCTGACCAACGCGACGCTGCGCAATCACGAGGATCGGCATAAGGATGAGCGCAACGATCGTGAGCTGCCAGTTGATGAGCACCATCGCGACGAATGCAGCGATCACGGTCACGGTGTTGCCGAGCACGCTCGAGATCGTGTTGCTGAGTGCCCCTGCGACGCCGCCAACATCGTTCTGGAGGCGCGACTGAATAACGCCGGTCTTCGTCCGGGTGAAGAAGCTCAGCTCCATCGACTGCAGTTTCCTGAACAGGGAGACCCGCAGCTCGCCCATCACGGTGTTTCCGACTGTTGCGGTCAGCCAGGTTTGCCACACACCAAGACCGGTCGCGAGCACGAATATCCCGATCATGATCGCGACGATGCGGGTGAGCGCAGGCATGTCCGGCCCGCCCTCGGGCGGAAACAGCCCGACGTCGAACGCCTGCTCGACGAGCAGCGGTGGAATGACGCTCAGTGCGGCACCGATAAGAACGAGAACAACGGTGAGGGTGATCTTGGCCCGGTGCGGCGCGAACAGCGCCATGACGCGCTTGAACAGGTGCGGCACCCTCGGTGCCTCGGCGTTGACCGCGCGCTGCGCCTCTTCGTCGCCGCCGCCGCGCATCCGCCCGCCGCCAGCCCCGCCGCCACCGCGGCCATGCATACTCATGAATTCACCCTAAGCCCGGCATACGACGTGCGAATGCCGGGCTCAGGGTGATCAATCAAACGGATGACTCTGGCTGGGTACTACCCCTTCGTCGCGCCCGCGAGAAGACCGCGAACGAAGTACCGCTGAAGGCTGAAGAACACGATGAGCGGAACGATGAGCGAAACGAACGCCGCAGCGGTGAGTCGCTGCCAGTCCTGGCCTCGAGTACCGGTCAGCTCAGCGAGCCTCTGGGTCAACGGCGCAACATCCGGCGTGCCGCCCGAGAAGATCAAGGCGACAAGCAGATCGTTCCACACCCAGAGGAATTGGAAGATCGCCACCGATGCGATCGCCGGCAGCGCGAGCGGCAGAACGATCCGGAAGAAGATCTGGCCGGGGCTTGCACCGTCGACCTTGGCTGCCTCGATGACCTCGCCCGGAATCTCCGAGATGAAGTTGTGGAGCAGGAAGATGATCAGCGGAAGGCCGAACATCGTGTGAGCGATCCAGACCGGCAGGTAGTTCTGCTCCGGGATCATCGGAATGACCTCGTGCAGGGTGTTCTGCAGCGGCCGCAGGAATGTCGTGAACATCTGCAGCACGGGCAGGAGCGCCATTTGGAGCGGCACAATCTGCAGCGCGAAGATGAGGATGAACAACCAGTTCGAGCCCTTGAACTTCATCCACGCGAATGCGTACGCCGCCATGGCACCGAGCACAAGCGGGAAGATCGTTCCCGGAATCGCGATGGCGAGCGAGTTCACGAAGTACGAGCCGAGCTGCGGGGATGAGGCCGACGACGACAGGAGAACTTCCTGATAGTTGTCGAGCGTGAAGCCCGGGTTCTGGAAGATCGTCCACCAGCCCGTCGACTGGATCAGCTCAGCGGGCCTGAACGACGAGATAAAGAGGCCGAACGTCGGAATCGTCCAGATGACGGCGATGATCAACGCGGCGAACGTCGCCCGGCGCGACGTCAGCCTGCGCTTAACCCGCTTCGATTTCGTGCCGAGGTCGAGTGCTTCGCCGCGCTCGATTTGTTCCAGGGTATTGACGTCACCCGTGGTGGGAATAATCGGTGTGCTGCTCATCGGATTTCCCTCTGATTCTTCATGAGCCTGATGTTGTAGATGACGATCGGCAGGACCAGCACAAACAGCACCAGAGCGAGGGCGGAGCCGCGACCCGGTTCCGCGGCACGGAACGCCTGCGTGTACATCTCGTTTGCGATGACGCTCGTGTTGAAGTTTCCTGCAGTCATCGTGCGGACGATGTCGAAGACCTTGAGCGTTGCGATCGAGATGGTTGTGACCACGACAACGAGAGAACCACGGATGCCGGGAAGCGTCACGTTGGTGAACCGCTGCCAGGCATTCGTCCCGTCGATCTCTGCCGCCTCAAGCTGCTCCGTCGGGATCGCCTTGATTGCCGCTGAGAGCACGACCATCGCGAATCCGGTCTGGATCCAGATCATGACAATCAGGAGGAGGAAAGTGTTGATGGGCGATGTCTGCAGCCACTGGACGGGCTCACCACCGAACCAGATCACGATCTGATTGAGCAAACCGATCTGTTCGTCGCCGGCCTGGCGATAGTCGTAGACGAACTTCCAAATGATTCCGGCGCCAACCATGGAGATCGCCATGGGCATGAAGACGAGCGCCTTGTAGATTTTCTCGCCCTTGGACTTGTCAATGAAGACGGCATAGGCGAGTCCGACGATGGTCGAGATTGTCGGCACGAAGATGACCCAGATCACTGTATTGAGCAGTGTGTTGAGGATCGCTGGCTGGGTGAACATCCAGATGAAGTTGTCGATGCCGTTGAAGTCGCCCCTGTTGTTGGTGAAGGCGAGCAGGCTCGTACGGATGGCCGGATAGATGAGTCCGAGGAAGACGAGAATGAATGCGGGAGCGAGGAAGACCAGGAGTTGAATCCAGTCTTTTCCGCGCTTCGGCGCCTTGTCGAGGAAGAAGAACAGCAAACCAACGACGGCGGCGAAGATTGCGAGCCCGCCCACCACCTGGAGGATTTTGCCGATGAGATCAGCGGTCGTCATTGAACTGCGCCTTTCGGGTGAAGGGAGATCAAGGGCGAGGCTGCCTGGTGGCAACCTCGCCCTTGACTACCGGTGTCAGCTAGTTTGTCGGCCAGCTTGATTCGATCGTGTCGACTGTCTCCTGGGTGCTGTTACCCGAGACCCACGAAACGATGCCCTTGAAGAACGAGTCGGCACCAACGGCGGCAGGCATCAGGTCAGAACCGTCGAAGCGGAAGACGGTGTCTTCGCCCTGGAGGATCTCGATGCTCTGCTTCAGTACCTCGCTCGAGGCGTTCTCGGGGTCAAGGCCCTTGTTGGCGCTGATGACGCCGCCAAGTGAAACTCGGTTGTTGGCCCAGGTGTCGCTCGAGAGGTAAGCCCGAACCGCGTCGATTTCTTCACCCTCGCTGAATGCAACGGGGAACTCGCCACCGCCGGTGACGGCAGTCTCGCCGCCAGCTTCGACGGAAGGCATGAGGAACGCGAAGACGTCACCGTCGGGTGCGACCTCGGTGCCCTCCGGCCAGAATCCCTCGTAGAAGGAGGCCTGGTGGTGGAGTGAGCATTCGCCGTCGAGGATCGAGAGTCCGCCGTCAGCAAACTCTGTGGAGATGACGCTGGAGACGTCACCGAGACCGCCGTTGACCATGTCCGGGTTCTTGAGGACTTCGCCCGCAGCGTCGAACGCCTCGACGATCTGGGGGTCGTTGAACGGGATCTCGTGCGTTACCCACTGGTCATACACATCGGCGCCTGCCTGACGAAGAACGAAGTCTTCGATCCAGTCGGTTCCTGGCCAGCCGGTAGCGTCACCGGAACCGAGCCCGACGCACCACGGCTTGTTCTCTCCGTCTGCCGCGATCTCCTCGCTGAGTGCTGTCAGTTCGTCGAGCGTCTCAGGGACCTCGTAGCCCTTCTCCTCGAACTCGGTCGGGGAGTACCAGATGAAGCCCTTGACGCTGGCCATGAGCGGTGCGGAGTAGAACACGTCGTTGTACGTGCCGTACTGCTTCCAGTCCTCGCCCCAGAATTCATCGACGTTCGCTTCGACAGCCTCGGGTGCTGGCTTCAGCCAACCACCCTCGGCAAGCCGAGCCACGAGTCCGGGCTGCGGGACAATGCCGATGTCCGGCGCGTTGCCCGCTTCGGCGAGGACGGCGATCTGCGCCTCGAATTCCTTCGAGCCCTGGTAGGAGATGTCGATACCGGTGCAGGTCGCGAAGTCTGCCCATGACTCGATGAGGCGGTCAGCCTCTGCGTCCTGGATGGTCCCGGTGATGGTGACCTCGGGGTTGCCGTCGAAGGTGCCGTACGCCTCGTAGTCGGCGCAGTCGGTGTTTTCCTTGTCGCCGGCCGCGATGTCGCCGGTGCAACCGGTCAGGGCAAGGCCGAGAATGCTCGCCGCTGCCAGCGGCACGAGCACTCGGCGATGGGTTTTAAAGCTCATCTGTGTCTCCTCATTGAGTGTGATCGCAAGGCGAGTTCGTCGCCTCGGCTCTGCAGGTGCGGGTCGGCGCCCGATAGGGAACCGGTTCCATGCACAAGCTACGGCACAGCGCCTCGTTTCACAAGCACGACTCGATAACGAAAATCAGGTGTGAACGCGCTCTCAGGACACGAGGGCCACTGTTCAGGCGTGCTTTCTGTTCGCAGGCCATGGGCGGAAAGCGTGCTCTTTCTGTAACCGGTTCCATGCCGCTTCGGAATCGGCTACTCTGTGACCGACCACATCCACCAACGAGGGTGGCCCCCTCCTTCGACGGCGACAGGAGGCAGTATGTCAAGAGCCATCGCTGACGTTGCCGCCCGCGCCGCGGTCTCGAAGGCCACCGCCTCCCGCGCGCTCTCAGGAAACGGCTATGTCGCCGAGGCTACCCGGCTTCGCGTGATTGCCGCTGCAGAGGAGATCGGCTACGTCGCATCACCTAATGCAGCGAGCCTCGTGACGGGACACACGAAAAACATCGGCGTCGTCATGCCGTTCATCAACCGGTGGTTCTTCGGCGAAGTCCTCGAGGCGATCGAGCGGACCCTGCTCGACCGCGGCTACGACATGACGCTCTACAACCTGCACCCCGGCTCGACCGACCGAAAACGCATCTTCGACTTTTTCCTCGCTCGCAAGCGATTCGACGGAATCATCCTCATCGGCATTGAACCAACGGGCCTTGAACGGCTCGGACTTCTCCGCCTCGGCGTTCCCCTCGTCGCTCTCGGCGGCGAGGTAGATGGCATTCTGTCATTCGCCGTCGACGACAGGGGGGCAGCACGCCGCGCAACAGAGCACCTGCTGGGGCTCGGGCATTCCCGGATCGTCCACATCGGGGGCGAAAGCGCCGGCGACCTCGACTTCTCGGTGCCCGGGAAACGGCGGAGCGGCTACACGGATGCGATGACGTCGGCCGGACTCGCGGCTGAGATCCGCATCGAGACATCGGCCATGAGTCTCCCCGGCGGATACGAGGCCGGAGTACACGTCCTCAGCGACGCGGAGCACCGCCCAACGGCGGTATTCGCCGCCTGCGACGAGGTCGCAATCGGCACCATGATCGCGGCCCAGCGTCTCGGGCTCCAGGTTCCGAGTGATTTCTCGATCATCGGAATCGATGGGCACGAATACTCAGAGATGTTCTCCCTCACCACGGTTGAACAGCACCCGCAGCAACAGGGAACCGACGCCGTTACAGCGCTCCTGGGCACCATCGCCGGCGACCTGCAACAGTCCGCGGAAGCGATAACGGTTCCAGTTCGACTCGTCGTTCGGGCGAGCACTGCCCCACTCGTTCCCGAGCTCGGAACGGGCGCCGGCAACGGCGAGGACCTGGCCAGCTCCCCACGCACCGCTTAACGCACGAATGGCGCCGCCCCGATGAGGGGGCGACGCCATCCGAAACCGTGAGGTCCCGCACAACGGATGCCGTGGCATCCGTTCCGCGAAGAAATCACAGGTGGAGCGTTGCGGGTGTCACAAAGTGACAGCGCGAGTCACGCCACAAGTAAGAGCCCCGAAGGGCGCAAATTACTTGAGGGTAACGGTTGCGCCTGCCTCTTCGAGAGCAGCCTTTGCCTTCTCGGCGGTCTCCTTGTTTGCGCCCTCGAGGACGGCCTTCGGAGCACCATCGACGACGGCCTTGGCCTCGCCGAGGCCGAGCGAGGTGAGCTCGCGAACAGCCTTGATGACCTGGATCTTCTTGTCGCCGACCGACTCGAGGATGACGTCGAAGGAGTCCTTCTCTTCAACCTCTTCTGCAGCAGCGCCGGCAGCAGCCGGTCCTGCAACAGCAACGGGTGCAGCCGCGGTGACCTCGAAGGTCTCCTCGAATGCCTTGACGAACTCGCTGAGTTCGATGAGCGTGAGGCCCTTGAACTGCTCAAGCAGCTCTTCAGTTGACAGCTTTGCCATGATTTTCTCCCTTAGATTCTTTTGGTCTACTCACCGCTGTCCCAGGTTTGAACCTAGGAAGCGGACTCCTGCTTCTCACGCAGCGCGTCGACCGTGCGAACGGCCTTCGACAGCGGTGCGTTGAACAGATATGCGGCTCCGAACAGCGAGGCCTTGAAGGCGCCGGCAAGCTTGCCGAGCAGAACTTCGCGGGACTCGAGGTCGGCGAGCTTGCCTACCTCTGCGGCGGTCAGAGGGTTACCGTCAAAGTAACCACCCTTGATCACCAGGAGAGGGTTTGCCTTGGAAAAGTCGCGCAGGCTCTTTGCAACGGTGACAGGGTCTCCGTGCACGAATGCGACTGCCGACGGACCAACGAGCTCTTCGTCAAACGACGAAATGCCCGCGTTGTTCGCGGCAATCTTGGTCAGCGTGTTCTTCACCACGGCGTAGGTTGCGTCCGCACTGATGTTCTTGCGCAGCGTCTTGAGCTGAGCAACAGTGAGGCCGCGGTACTCGGTCAGCAGAACGGCGGTCGAGCTCTGGAATTTCTCCGTGAGTTCGGCAACCGAGGCTTCCTTGTTCGCCATAGCCACTCCTTGATTAGTCTTCCTCGCACCGCGGAAGCGATGCGAGCCAAAGGGGCAGTTCGGTTTTCGGCAAAAAAAGAGCTCCGGCGCAAGCGCACGGAGCATTTCGAGAGAATCTCTAAGAATGTTTCGTTCACCTGCGCGGGTTGTCTCAGCTGAGAACCTTCGATCGGATGCTTACTTACGCGAGCACGCCGAAAACCTGCGGTCTTTGGTTTTGTCCCAGCTTATGGCATCCGCGGTGCTTCACCAAATCGCGCGACCCCGGGCGTCAGGCGAGCGGGCTCAACGCGAGTTCCCGGAGCAGGGCGGCTGGGTCGTCGTAGATGGCGATCGCGCCGGCGGCGAGGAGTTCAGCTGACGAGAACCCGCCACACAACAGGCCGATCGTCGACACACCTGCACGCGAAGCGGCAATGCAATCCCAGACGGAGTCACCCACGAAGATCGCGTCGCCGGCATCAACGCCAGCCTTCTTCAGGGCTATTTCGACGATCGACGGGTCCGGCTTCGCCGTCTCGACGTCGTCGGCGTTGGTCGTCGCGTCGATGGCGTCGTCAACGTCGAGTGTGCCGGTCAGGATCTCGAGCTCATCCTCCGGTGCTGATGTCGCCAGCACCACGCGGATGCCGCGACCGTGGAGTTTCTGGAGAAGGTCACGTGCGCCGTCGAGTGGGCGCAGCCGGTCGGCGAGTTGCTTGTAGTAACGGGAGTGCAACTCTTTCGCACGGTCGCCGAGCTCGTCGGCCTTCGCCCCGAGGAGCGTGTCGAGCAGCTTCGCCGAGTCGAGCCCGATCGCCCGATGGATGCGCCACGACGACACATCGGCACCAACGTCGGCGAAGGCGTGCGCCCACGCTTCAACGTGCAGGTAATTGGAATCGACGAGGGTGCCGTCGATATCGAACAGAACGGCGGTCGGCGTTTGGCCGGGGGAAGCGTCAGTCATGGAATCCTTCCGGGTTGCTGGCCACCCTAGCGCGAGCCGCCGAGCACCATCAGGGCATTGCGGCGACGTGCTCTTCCTTAGTAATGGCAGGGGCGTCATTGGCGAGGGGCAACCGCACGGTGAAGCGCGTGCGCCCAGGCACCGACTCGACCCAGACGGTGCCGCCGTGTGCCTCGACAACTCCGCGAGCGATCGCGAGCCCGAGCCCGGTACCGCCCGACGCCCGCTGGCGCGAGGAGTCACCGCGCACGAAGCGCTCGAATACCGTCCCCAGGACGGCAGGATCGATGCCAGGCCCGTCATCCGTGACGGTGATCTCTGCGGTCCCACCGTCCACGGTGAGCGCAGTGACCACACGGGTACCGTCAGGGGTGTGCACGCGGGCATTGCCGAGGAGGTTCGCGATCACCTGGAACAGGCGCTGGGCATCGCCGATGATGAACACCTCACGGGCCGGGAGTTCCAGCTGCCACTCATGGCCGGGGGCAGCCGCCCGAATGTCATTGACGGCCGAGGAGACCAGCGTGGTCAGCTCAACCGGGTCCTTCGCGAGCTCCCGGCCTTCGTCAAGGCGAGCCAGCAGCAGCAGATCTTCCACGATGGCGGTCATCCGCACCGCTTCCGATTCGATCCGGCCGAGAGCATACGAGGCATCTTCCGGCAGCTCCTCCCCGGACCGCCGGGTCAGTTCGGCGTATCCGCGGATCGACGCGAGTGGCGTGCGCAACTCGTGGCTGGCATCCGACACGAACGTCCGCACCTTGTTCTCGGATGCCTGCCGGGCGGAGAGCGCGGCGGCGACGTGCCCCAGCATGCGGTTGATCGACGCACCGACGCGTCCCACCTCAGTTTCCGGATCGGCATCGGCGTCGGGCACCCGAACCGCGAGCGCCACGTCACCGCGGTCGAGCGGCAACTCTGAAACGGCCGTCGCTGTGTTTACGACGCGATCGAGCGGGCGGAGTGCGAGCCGGACGATGAAGTACGAGCCAGCACCGGCGACGAGGAGAACACCGAGCGCAATCGCGCTGATCACCGCGATGAGCTGGCCGATCGTGAACTCGAGGTCGGCCAGCGGAAGCCCGACAATCATGACTCCATTGCCTGCCTCGACGGCGACGACGCGGTAGAAACCGAGATCACCACCGAGGTCAATCGATTGCGGCTGACCGCCCATCTGGACGGTCAGCAGGGTGTCGACCTGGTTCAGTGTGAGGGGCTGAAGCTCGCCGGCCGCGTCGAGATAGCCGGCGTAGCGCACCGCTCCCCCGGCGATGATGGCACCGAGCGTTCCCGCAGACTGCCCCGGGACACCGATGAACTTAGGCACCGGCGGTTGTTCCCGCATGGGGAAGGGCCCGCCATCCCCCTGCCACATCTCCTCGGCACCGGACGAGCGCGAGGTCGCGGCGGTCAACTGGGCATCAACGCGCTCGAGCAGCACGGTTCGCACGCTCAGAACGCTGGTGAAGCCGATGACAACCGCGGCGAGCGCGAGCAATGTGACGACAGCGACGACGAGCCGTCCCCTCAGCGTCCACCGCGACATCCGTTTCATGGTGTCGACTCGGCCGCCTTGAGCATGTATCCCGCACCGCGCACCGTGTGGATCATGGGCGATCGACCAGCGTCGATCTTTTTGCGCAGGTAAGAGATGTAAATCTCGACGACGCTCGCCCTGCCCTCGAAGTCGTAGCTCCAGACGCGATCGAGAATCTGCGCCTTGGAGAGCACCCGTCGCGGGTTGCGCATGAGGAAGCGGAGCAGCTCGAATTCGGTTGCGGTGAGCTCGATCGGAGTGCCTCCTCGGGACACCTCATGACTGTCCTCGTTGAGGGACAGATCGCCGACGGTGATGATCGGGCCACCGGCGGCACCGGTGAGCGTCGAGCGGCGGATCAGCGCTCGCAGTCGGGCGACGACCTCTTCGAGGCTGAACGGCTTGGTCACATAGTCGTCGCCACCGGCGGTGAGGCCGGCGATCCGGTCATCGAGCGAGTCTTTCGCCGTGAGGAAGAGGACGGGCACATCATCTCCCTGCTGGCGCAGACGGTGCAGAACGCTGAGTCCGTCAATGTCGGGGAGCATGATGTCGAGCACGAGGGCATCCGGTCGGAATTCGCGCGCGATATCGAGCGCCTTGCGCCCGGTGTCGGCGGTACGGATCTCCCATCCCTCGTAGCGAAGCGCCATCTTGAGAAGGTCAGTCAGGCTGCTCTCGTCATCGACAACGAGAACGCGAATCGCACTGCCGTCCGCCCGCTTCAGGGGAACGGATGCCGCTGGCAACGGAGAAGATTCGAAAGCGCTCACATTTCCAGTATCACCCTGTTCCTATGAACGGCCTATGGGCTGCTTTGGTCCCTCCCGAGAAGATTCGGAGGGACGTGACCCCTGTTTGTGTCGCTACAGCGCCGGAGGACTGGCCACTATGGTCAGGGGAATGACGCGCCCTCTCGACGTAGCCAGCCGCACTGTTCCAGCGGGGCGCGACCTCACCCTCGACCTTGCCCGGGTTTTCTGCGTGCTGCTCGTCGTTTTCGTCCACATCCTGTTCACGGGGGTTGGGCGTGACGACAACGGGGCACTTCTGATCGAGCGGACCGTCGAGTCCGAGCCGTGGTTCAACGCGGCCACCTGGCTGGCGAACATCATGCCGCTGTTCTTCGTTGTCGGCGGATACGCCGCCAGAGCGGGCTGGAAATCGGCCATTGCCCGTGGAACAAGCACCGATGAGTTTGTGCGCGTCAGGCTCGTCAGGCTCGCTCGACCCGCGCTCGCGGTTTTCGTCTTCTACACGGTCGCACTCGGAGCGGCTCGCGTGCTCGGCATCGATCCCGAACTTGTCGACGCCATCGCGATCGGGGTCGGTTCGCCCCTGTGGTTCCTCGCCGCCTACCTGGTTGCGCAGGCCGCTGCACCGACCATGATGCGACTGCACAGCCGGTTTGGGGGCCTGATCCTCATCGCACTCCTGGGAGCCTCGCTCGCGATCGACGCTCTCCGCTTCGTCGTCATCGGTGGTTTCCTCGGCCTCGACACGATTCCGTCCACCGGGTACGGGATCGGCCAGGAGCTGTTCGGCATCCCGAACGTTTTCTTCGTCTGGCTGTTCGCCCAGCAGGTCGGGTTCTTCCTCTACGACGGCTGGTTCTCGGAACGCCGGTGGTGGCAGCTTGTGCTGATCGTCGTCACGGGATACCTCGCGTTGTGGGGGCTGGTGTCTCTGGGCGGATATTCCGTGAGCATGCTCGGTAACCAATGGCCGCCGACCGCGACGATGGCGGTTCTCGCCGTTCTTCAGGCGGCAGCGCTGACCCTGCTGCACCGACCGTTGACGGCGCTCATGCGTACCCGTGCCGCGCAGGTCACTGTCTTCGTCGTCGGATCACGACTGATGACGGTCTACCTCTGGCACCTTCCGATGATCATGGTGCTCACCGGCATCCAGTTGCTGCTGCCAATCCCTCTTCCCGCACCGGGCAGCGGTGAGTGGTGGTGGAGCCGCGTGCCGTTCCTGCTGGTTGTTCTCGCAGCCGTGTGGGTGTCGTCCCTCTGGCTGATTCGATTCGAGAAGGTTCCTCCGGCGGGTTCGCGGCGGGTCACAGCGCCGTGGGCCACCGGCCTTGCCGTTGTCGTCTTTGTGGTGCCCATTCTCGCCATCACCGCGTATGGCCTCGACGTCGCGCTCGCCGGGGTGGCGCTCGTCGCGTGTTGGACGGCACTGTGGCTGACGGGCTCAGCGCGGCAGACGACAACGCCATGACGCTGTGAACCGCCGGGCGGGCGCTCTCAGGGAGCAAGCCGCTAAGCCCGACGGTTCAGCTCTCGTAAGCGTCAGTCGCGCCAGGAATGTTGCGGGTTGAAACCGAGCACCCGTCGCGCCTTGTCGATCGACAACAGGGTGTCGTTCTTCCCGAGTTCCCTGGTGACGGGGACGTCAGGGAAGACCTCGGCGACAAGTTCGGAGTTCGGGCGGCTCATCACGGTGTCTGCAGCGGCGATGATGAACCGGTCGAAACCCGTCGTGTCGAGTTCGAGTGCGCGCTGCACGGCCTGTGCGCCGTCGCGACCGTCGATGTAGCCCCACAGGTTCCATCGACGACGTGACGCGTCCGAATCGAAGTCGGGGAATTCGGAGTAATCCTCGGGGTTCATCACGTTCGAGAACCGCAGGGCGATGATCTTGACGTCAGGATTCCAGCGCACAAGTTCGATGGCCATCTGCTCTTCGAGGTGTTTGACCAGCGAGTATGTGCTCTCCGGGCGCGCTGCGTATTCCTCGTCGATGGGGATATACGGCGGCGGGGTCTCGAACGGGAGCCCGAGCACAGTCTCGCTGGACGCGTAGACGATGTTGCGGATGCCGGCGCGAATCGCCCCGGTGAGCACGTTGTAGCTCGCGAGCATGTTGTTGGAGAACGTGGCGACGTTGCTGGCGAGACCGGATGCCGGAATCGCGGCAAGGTGAACGACCGCGTCGAACCCGGAATGCCTGTCGTCAACGCCCATCAGGGCATCGAGCGTTTGGCCATAGTCGGTCAGGTCGACGCGAACGAAGTCGGTTCCGCGCTCCCCGGCCATGTCGAGGTTGATGACGACGTTCCCTGCCGCACGAAGCTCACGAACGACGGTACTTCCCAGTTTTCCGGATCCACCGGTCACAGCAATTCTCATGGGACCCATTCTGTTGCAGTTGGGCGCTTCGGGCTACGGGGCACGCTGTGGCGTGGTTGAGTGGAAGTATGCAGTTCATTCTCTACACCTCCGCGTTCTGTACGCCGTGCGCTCTTGCCCGCGAGGTCCTGGCCGAAGCGGAACGGCTCGTGCCCAAGGCCCGCGTGGTCGAGCGTGACGTTGCTTTTGAGAATGTGAAGGCAGCGGATGACGGTATCCGGCTGACACCGACGGTAATAGTTCTCAACGATTCAGGCACCGAGGTTTTCCGCGCCACCGGCGTTCCCACGCTCAACCAGGTGCTTCGCGCGGCGGCAAAAGCGCTCTGACGCGACCAGACCCGCCTCGATATGGCGCGCCGACAGGATGCCGGTGGCGGCAGCATCCGCTGGGTCAAGGCACAATAGACACGTGACTTCCAGCCATCTCGACCGCCTTGTTGCCGACTCATCGGACCGGGTGGCCTGGCTTCGGGCACGTTCTCGCGGAATCACCGCGACCGACGTTGCCCGCCTTTCGAGCGCCAAGTCGATCGACGCCGTCGCCACGGAGAAACTCGGCGGTGGCCCCGGTTTCTCGGGAAATGCGTACACCGACCACGGCAGGGCACGCGAGCCGGAAATCGCCCGGTGGGTAGCGGCCACACACGGTATCTCGCCGTCGTCGGCGCTGTTTCACGCCGAAATTGAGAAGCGTCACCTCGCGACGCCCGATGGCCTTGCGGTTTCGGCATCCGGTGCCCTCGTGCTGGCCGAGATCAAGACGACGACAAAGCCGTGGGCAAGCGTTCCGCGCAATTACCTCCGGCAGATCTGGTGGCAGCAGTACGTTCTCGGCGCTGAACGCACTCTCGTGGTCTGGGAACAGCACGCCAACTTCGTACCGGTCGGCGAGGAGCCGATGTGCCGCTGGATCGATCGCGATGAGAAGCAGATCACGCAACTCGTCGGGCTCGCGAACAATCTCATCGACGAGCTGCACCGGCGGACGACCAGGGTGTCGCGTTACCTCGTCCACGACGACCCGTACGACATTCCCTAACCTCTCGGACCAGTCGCGCGTGCTGACACCCGTGGCTGGATTGTTTGCTCGGAGGGAACTCCGCCGTAACACCGCCGACTCATTTCGGGCGTTAGCTGTAATCATGGCAACGACGACAGGGGGCGCTGATGCGTGAGGGCGTGGGGATAGCGTGGCAGACTCGGGACATGACTGGAACATCTGATGTGTCTGTCGCAGGAACCGTGGGGGCGGCCCTGCCTGAAACGATGCGTGCGGCGGTGATCGATGCCGTCGGTGATGTTGACGCGCTGCGAGAAGCCTCTGTGCCGGTTCCGGCGACATACAACGCTGAGTTTCTGGTGCAGGTCGTCGCCGCCGGAATCAATCCGATCGACGCGAAGACACGCGCCGGACGCGGCGTCTCAGCGGGGATCTCAAGCTTTCCCGCCGTTCTCGGGTTCGACTTCAGCGGGGTTGTCGTGAAGTCGCCGTACGAGGCACACCCGTTCGCACCAGGGACCGAGGTGTACGGCATGGCGATGGTTCCGCGCACATCGGGCAGCTACGCGCAGTATGTGGCCGTCTCCACCCTCTCGGTCGCGAAGAAGCCCGCTGCGCTCTCGCACGTTGAGGCTGCCGGCGTTCCGCTCGCTGCGCTCACCGCGTGGGGAATGGTCGTCGAGGTCGCGAAGGCGCATCAGGGTCAGCGCATCCTCGTCCATGCCGGCAGTGGCGGCGTCGGACATTTTGCTGTCCAGTTCGCGCGATACTTCGGTGCCCACGTCATCGCGACGGGCTCAGCACGCAACCAGGAGTGGTTGCACGAACTCGGGGCGGCAGAGGTCATTGACTATGAAGCCACCCGGTCCGAGGATGCCGTAAGCGACGTCGATGTCGTCATCGACCTCGTCGGCAACGTGCACGACAACACCGGTTCACGGTCGCTCCGAGTGCTGCGCAAGAGCGGACTCATCGTCAACGCGCCGACGGGCAGCTGGCCCACATTTCTCGAGGAAGCCGCGAACGTGGGAGTGCGTGCGACCACGTTCAAGGTTGCTCCGGACGGCGACACCCTCGCGACGATTTCCCGCCTGCTGGAGTCTGGTGACGTGCGAGTGTTCGTCGATCAGGTCTTCGATCTCGCTCACGCCGCCGACGCGCACCGGGCACTCGAGGAGGGGCACACCCGCGGCAAGATCGTTCTGACGATCCCGGCGCACTGACCCGCGAGCAGCTTGCGCGAACCGAAGGCCCGACCGGCATCGATCGGTCGGGCCTTCGGTCGCGAGCGGGCTCCTTCTGGGCTCTCCTGATCGGGACCTCACGGTCTCTGTGGCGTAACCCGCTGCGGATGGTCTACTCCGAGATCTCGGAGACCGTCTCGCCGACCCGCTCAGGGCTCAACGCGAGGGCGACATCCGCCTGAGCCAGCATGCCGATGAGTGTGTGGTCGTCGATCACGGGAAGCCGCCGCACCTGGTATTCCTCCATCGTGCGCAGCGCTTCGCTGACATCATCGTCGGCGCCGATGGTCACCGGCTTGCCCTGTGCGAGCGACCCAGCGGTGACAGACGACGGGTCGCCGGAGTCCGCGATGCACTTGACCACGATGTCCCTGTCGGTCAGCATGCCGCGGAGCTTCCCGTTCTCGCCGCAGATCGGCAGAGCACCGACGTCGAGGTCGCGCATCTTCTGGGCGGCGGTGACGAGAGTGTCGTTTTCCCCGACGCATTCGGCGCCCGGGGTCATGATTTCACGTGCGGTGACCATAGTCGTTTCCTTTCGATCCTGTGGATGGGAGCAAAACGATACGCCGCGCAAAAATGGGAGTCAGGTACTTGACTTCGCCCACTCAGCTTGTTCCAGCCCCAGCACGAACACGGCTACAGACGACGCTCCATCACAAAGTCATGGTGCAGCTCCGGCCCCAGCGAAAACGTCTTCTCGCCGACGATGGAAAACCCGCTCTTCTCGTAGAACCGGATCGCCCTCGCATTCTGCTGGTTCACCCCGAGCCAGATCCCCGATGCTTCACGGGTCCGCGCCTCGTCGAAGGCAGCGTCCATCAGGACGGCCGCCACTCCCCTCCCGTGACCGCCGGGCAGAACGTAGACCTTGCTGAGCTCGATCGTGGGTCGAATCGTGACCGACCGGGCCACGTCCGGGTCTCCAGGGTCGCCAGCGATGAGCATCATGTACCCGACGAGACCGCTGTCGTCCTCGGCCAGCAGGAGAGATCGGTCGGCGTCGACAAGATACCGGGCGAAGCTCTCCTGGGCGAGATTGCCGGCGATGAACTCGGCAATTGCTTCGGGAGCGCTTCCCGGCGGGCACGCAAGTGGGAACGTGACCGCAGCAAGCTCGCTCAGCCCCTCGGCATCCGTCGGCCCTGCGTATCGCACGTTCACGATTGTCAGTTTAGGACGCGGACGGATGCCGCCAGGCACGCAAAAAGGACCCCGCCGAAGCGAGGTCCTTTTTGAACGTTCCGTAGAACTGACGTTCCGAAGAACTAGATGGAGTTGATGTCCATCGGGATGCCAGGACCGAAGGTGGTCGAGACGGTTCCCTTGAGGATGTAACGGCCCTTCGAGGAGGACGGCTTGAGGCGGTTGACCTCTTCGAGGGCTGTCGAGATGTTCTCGAACAGCTGCTCGGGGGAGAACGATGCCTTGCCGACGACGAAGTGCACGTTGGAGTGCTTGTCAACGCGGAATTCGATCTTTCCACCCTTGATCTCGGAGACGGCCTTGGCCACGTCCGGGGTCACGGTTCCGGTCTTCGGGTTCGGCATGAGGCCGCGGGGTCCGAGGACCTTTCCGAGACGACCGACCTTGCCCATGAGCTCGGGGGTCGAGACGGCCGAGTCGAAGTTGGTGTAACCAGCGGCTACCTTCTCGATGAGCTCGTCGCCACCGACCTCGTCAGCGCCAGCAGCGATTGCTGCTTCTGCTGCGGGGCCCGGTGCGAAGACGATGACGCGGGCGGTCTTACCGGTGCCGTGAGGAAGAATCACGGTACCGCGGACCATCTGGTCTGCCTTGCGGGGGTCAACACCAAGCTTGAGGGCAACCTCAACCGTTGAGTCGAACTTGGCCGAACCGGTCTCCTTGGCAAGTGCGACTGCCTCGGATGCGGTGTAGACCTTGTCGGTGCCGATTTTCTCGGCGGCGGCCCGGTAGGCCTTTGACTTCTGTGCCATGTGAATTTCTCCAATTCGAGAATGTGGTCATTTGCGCCTGGCCGGCGCTGCCACGAATGTTGTGTCTTGAGACGGCGTCAGACGGTGTCTGGCCAACTCGGGTGGCTTCCGCTGCCCGAGAGCAGGGCGGAAACCGAAGTGTTACTACGCTTCGACGGTGATTCCCATGGAGCGAGCGGTTCCGGCGATGATCTTCGACGCAGCGTCAATGTCGTTTGCGTTGAGGTCGGCCATCTTCTGCTCGGCGATCGAGCGGACCTGCTCCTTGGTGAGCTTCGCAACCTTGACGGTGTGCGGGGTTCCCGAACCCTTTGCAACGCCGGCAGCCTTCTTGATGAGTTCTGCAGCGGGCGGGGTCTTCAGGATGAACGTGAACGAGCGGTCCTCGTAAACGGTGATCTCGACCGGGATGACGTTTCCACGCTGGGATTCGGTCTGGGCGTTGTATGCCTTGCAGAATTCCATGATGTTTACGCCGTGCTGACCCAGTGCCGGGCCGATTGGCGGGGCGGGGTTGGCGGCGCCAGCCTTGATCTGAAGCTTAATCAGACCAGTGACCTTCTTCTTCGGAGCCATGTTTCTTCCTTCTTATTGGGTTTCGAGCACCGTCCGTGTGACAGGCGCTCTCCCGCAAGCCCGGTTGGGCCGCGGTGGTGTGAGAAAACTTTAGAGCTTGGTGACCTGGTCGAAGCTGAGCTCGACCGGGGTCTCGCGTTCGAACAGCGACACGAGCACGATGAGCTTGCCGCTCTCCGGCTTGATTTCGCTGATCGAGCCGGGAAGGCCAGCGAACGAGCCTTCCTTGATCGTGATGGTCTCGCCGATTTCGAAGTCGACCTCTGCCGGGATCGAGCGAGCCGTCTGGCCGCCCTTTGCACCGGTGGACTTCGACTGTGCGGCTTCCTTGACCTCGACGAGGCTCTTCAACATGTTGAAGGCTTCTTCGAAACGCAGCGGCGTCGGGTTGTGGGCGTTGCCCACGAAGCCGGTGACACCGGGGGTGTGGCGAACGACCGACCAGGAGTCTTCGTTCAGGTCCATGCGCACGAGCACGTATCCGGGGATACGAACGCGGGTGACCATCTTGCGCTGGCCGTTCTTGATCTCGACAACATCTTCCATCGGAACTTCGACCTGGTAGATGTAGTCGGCAACGTCGAGCGAGCCCTTGCGCTGCTCGATGTTCGCCTTTACCTTGCGCTCGAATCCGGCGTAGGAGTGAATGACGAACCACTTACCAGGAAGGCTGCGCAGCTCCTTGCGGAACGCGTCGTACGGGTCGACATCGACGTCAGCCTCGGCCTCCGGCTCGTCACCGTCATATGGTGCGACCTCTGGCTCGAACTCAGCCTCTTCTTCACGTTCGATCTCGACCGAATCGTTGATGGCGAGAGCGGCGGCTTCAGCCTCAGCGGCTTCATCGATCTCGAGGGCGTCGTCGACGATGGCGTCAGCTTCGGGGTCGATGGCCTCGGCGAGAGCCTCAACCTCTTCCTCAACGTCCACGGCGACATCTGCCGTGTCTTCGATGTGCAGTGCTTCGTGCTCGGCGGGGTCGACGGACTTCTCCTCGGCTGCGAGCACGTTGCCCTCCTGGGCCTCGTCGTCCTCGCTGGACTGCTCAGCGGCAGTTGCCCAATCGACGTCGTCTAGATTTCTCTCCGACACTTAAATCTCTTTCCTTTGGCTCTCGTTTGGCCAGCGCATGGCCTCGTTGTGCTTTGTTGAGGTTCGAATGAACGGATGCCCGTGGCTATGCCGCAGGTGTACCGAACGTGAAGATCACGACCCAGCTGAAGACCTGATCCAGGCCCCACACCAGCGCCATCATGATCACAACGAACACGAGCACAACACCGGTGTAGCTGAGCAACTCTTTGCGGGTCGGCGTGACGACCTTCTTGAGCTCAGCAACTACCTGCTTCAGAAACAGGATGAGCCCGGCGAAGGGTCCGCGCTTTGCAGCACGTTCCTTTTTCGCTGCTGCGACGATTTCCTCGCTCGGTTCGTCGATAACTTTTCGGGCCACCTGATTACACCTTTCATGTGCCGGGGTGTTAACACCGACGCGCAGGGCGGACAGGACTTGAACCTGCAACCTGCGGTTTTGGAGACCGCTGCTCTACCAATTGAGCCACCGCCCTATGACCGGATGCCCGGTCAGGAAGCAAAAATCTGATTCGCGGATTCGAACTGCAATTTCTCGACACCCGCAAAAACGGACATTGTGAAAAATAGGCGCAAAAAAGCTTGGCAGATTTCAACTACCTCCCCTCAGTGTACAGGGCGATCTGCCCTCCGCAAAGCCGAGCCCGACGAGTGGGCTCGCTCCGCAGACAGATGGACCTTTACATTCATCGACGGGGTTATTAGTCTTTCCTATAGGATATGGGAAGCCACTACTGCGGCGCCCTCAGATGCAACGGAGCACATATGCGGACGGACAAGCCCAGATACACCGCGGAGACCTGGCCCATTGCCACCTGTCTTCACGCCTTCCCACCGGTCGATAAGAACGGCGTCGCCATGCACGACGCCCCCGCAGAGGTCTGGGACGACATGTTCGCGCAGGTCGCCGATGTCGGATTCACGCTCGCCGAACTCGCCGACAGCCACGTGCGACCGGCCGATCTCGAACCGTCCCGCCGTGACGAGTTCCTCTCGATCGCGAAATCCCATGGTGTCGGGGTCCCGTCAGTGCACCTCCAGCGCCAGAGCGTCATCATGCCCGGCTCGGAAGAGAAGAACCTCGCATACGCGCACCGCACCATCGACGCAGCCGCCGCGTGGGGCATGGAGGTCTTCTCAACCGGCCTGCACCAGCCGTTCAGCGACGCGCAGAAGAAGGCACTGTGGTTCTGGACAGCGGAAGGCCCGAAGGACCCCGATGACCGTGACGTCTGGGACACGGCGGTCAAGCGCATCCGCGAACTGGGCGAGCACGCGGCATCCGTTGGGCTCCCGCTCTCCCTCGAGATGTACGAGGACACCTATGTCGGCACAGCGGACAGCGCCGTACGGTTCGTCGAAGATGTCGGACTCGACAACGTCGGTATCAACCCCGACGTCGCCAACCTGATTCGGCTGCACCGCCCGGTTGAGGACTGGCGCGAACTGTTCGCGAAAACACTTCCTTACGCGAATTACTGGCACGTCAAGAACTACACTCGCGACGAAGCGGCTGATGGAAGCTGGTTTACCTCGGTTCCCTCGACGATGGAAGCGGGCCTCATCAACTATCGCCAGGTCTTCCGCGACGCCGTCGCTTTGGGATACAACGGGATCATCCTCGCCGAGCACTACGGCGGGGACAGCCTTGGCATGTGTGCCACCAATCAGAAGTACATCCGCACGCTTCTTCCGAAGGCTTAGGAGAAAAATAATGACCAATAAGATCATCGCCATCGTCGGCTCGGGATACATGGGTGGAGGAATCGCCCAGGTTCTGGCCCTCTCAGGGGCACAGGTCCGCATCGCCGACATCTCAGAAGAGATTGCCGTCAAGAACTACGAGCGCCTCATCGAGGAGGCAGCGCAATTCGTCGCCGACGGGCTGTTCCCCGCCGACGCCGTCGAACGCATCCGTGCAAACGTCTCACCGGCGGCGTCCATCGAGGAGGCCGTTGCCGATGCCGACTTCATCGAAGAAGCGGTGCCGGAGAAGATCGAGATTAAGCACGCGACGCTCAAGCGCATCAGCGACGCGGCACGCCCCGACGCCATCATCGGCTCGAACACCTCGACAATCCTGATCGGATCGCTCGCGGAGGCCGTTTCCAACCCCGCCCGGTTCCTCGGTGTCCACTTCTCGAACCCGGCGCCGTTCATCCCCGGCGTTGAACTCATCCCGCACGAGGGCACCGACCCCGCAGCGATCGAGGTCGTCGAGGAGATCGTGCGGGCGACGGGCAAGGAGACTGCGCGGGTCAAGGACTCGACGGGCTTCGTGCTCAACCGCCTGCAGTATGCGCTGTTCCACGAGGCGACGCAGCTCGTCGAAGAGGGCGTTGCGACTCCGGAAGACATCGACACGATCGTCCGGACCACGTTCGGGTTCCGTCTTCCGGTCTTCGGGCCGTTTGCGATCGCCGACATGGCCGGTCTCGACGTGTACTCGTTCTGCTACGCCTCCCTGCAGACCCGCTGGCCTGAGCGCTTTGCGACCCCTGACTCGCTCAAGGAGCTCGTTGACGCCGGCAAGTTCGGCACGAAGACCGGCGCTGGCTACCTCGACGTTCCTGCCGAGCGCACCGCCGAGCTGATCGCGTACCGCAACAAGGCGTACGTTGCCAT
>JAZQRG010000256.1:0-12482 GCA_045629445.1 Mycetocola sp.
CTCACCGGTCTCGGTCTCCGTAATCGTGCACTCCGTGCCCGCTGGCAGGTCCGTGTATGACTGGAGGTAAGAGTCCGCGGTCGATCCGGCAGGGATCGTGAAGGTCTCGCTCAGAGCCTCACCACAATCGATGGTCAGGACGATGTCCTCCTGCGAACCCGCAGCGTCACCGGTGATCACCTTCGTGACATTCAAGTTGCCCGGCTGTTCGGACACTGTGTTCGTAATCGTCGCTTCGACAATCGTCCCCGGCGTCACAGTGACGGTTACATCCTCGCTCGGTACCACCCGGACAGTTTGCGTTGTCCCAGTTTGTGTCTCCGTTACCGTGCACTCGGTGTTCGCGGGAATGTTGGTGAAGGTCTGAACATAGGAATCGGCCCTCGCAAACGCCGGTATCGTGACGGTCTCGCTGAGCGCTTCCCCGCAAGTCACCTGGATGACAGCGGCACCCTGCAGCCCGGCGGCGTCACCCGTGAGGATCTTCGTCACCCGGAGACCGCCTGGCTGGAAGGTCGCCGTGTTCGTGATCGTTGCGTCGGACGTCGCGCCAGGGGCGATGGTGACCGTCACGTTCTCCGTGGGATCGACGACAACCGTCGATGATTCACCGGTTGCGGTCTCCGTGACGGTGCACTGGGTTCCCGCAGGCAGGTCCGAGTAGGACTGAACGTATGAGTTCGCCGCCGAACCGGCAGGGATGGTGAATGTGTCTGTGAGGGCAGCGCCGCAGTCAATGCTCAGGACAATGTCCTCCTGCGAACCTGCCGCCTCACCCGTGACCACCTTCGTCACGTTCAGCACGCCTGGGCGGGTGGTGACGGTGTTCGCAATGGTGACTGTCTCACCATCCGCATCGATGGTCGCACCCTGCGGCGCGTTAGTCGTCACTTCAACGGTCGTCGTCGACCCTGTCGTCGGCTCGGTCACACTACAGGTGTTTCCCACCGGGATTCCCGGGTAGGTAAAGGTTTGTGTCGCCGTCGCGTTGGCGGGGATGTCCGCCGTGTAGGTGTACTCATCGCCGCAGTCGACGAGAAGCTGAATCGGTCCCTGTTGGCCAATAGCATCGCCGGCGAAGGTCTTGTTAACGGTCAGGCTTCCGATGGCGAAGAAGCTCGGTGTCGCCTGCGCCACCGCTTCAAGTTCTGTGGTGTCAGCCAGGATCAGGGTCTGGGCCTCTGTCCGGGTCGGGTCATTGCCGTCGTAGAGGTATACCTGCCCCCGCTGCACCGTTACTGCCGCCCGGGCACTCAGCGTCGTCTCATTCGCCGTCGTTGCGGTACTGGTCACCCAAATGGAAGTGCCGGAGGGAACAGCACTCGGATTGGCCAGTGGGATGGTCGCCGCTGCGTCGGTGAACATCGAGTACCCGCGCGGCACCGAGACGGTCACCTCGACGGCGCCCTCGGCCGCAACAACAAACGGACCGGCAGCTCCACCAACGGGCGCTTCGGCTGTCGTCGGTGTAATCGTGATGTTGGGAGCGGGCGGCTCTGTGACCGGGCCGTTTGTCTGCGCGTCCTGGACAATTGCCGCTACTGCGGCCCGCAAAGGTCCCGGCGCGGTAGCCACCACGTAGCCATCGGTGAAGTACCAGATCGCGGCCTGGACCGCTGCTGCCCTCTGGTCGGCTGTCAGGCCGGCGGGCTGTGTTGTGGTCGGGTAGTAGTTGTTGAGGATGTAGGTCACGTACCCGATGTTGGGGACGTTGGATTCTTCCCAGGTTCCGCTCTCATATCCGACCCCACCCTGAGTGGATACCCGGAGGTTGATGCAGTACATCTCGGCAAATAAATCCGGGTCGGCGATGGACTCCGTGATGATCGTTCCGGCCCACGAATTTTGCGGGGAGTAGCCTGTGGTCGGGTTGGTGGCCGGGTAAGGCGCGGTAGGGTCCTGGGTTGTCGGTGTCGACGGCGCGAACCCCCGAACGTTCTGGCCGGGACCCTGGCTGACGAGCTGGATCTCCGTATTCGGCCCGGGAGCTCCGTTCGCAACCGGCAACGGGTCAGGCACCGTCGCCCTCGCTGCGCTGCCGAACGGCATGAGAATCATCGCGAAGAGTGCAATGACCGCGAGAAGCGACAACAGGACGCGGTGCCCCCAGAGTCGCCCGATCTGGAATCGAGACCTGGATACCGGTGCAGCGTTCATTGTTTTTCCCCCGAAGTCATCCTGTGAACTGACAGATCTAACTGACCAGGCCTCGACGGCACCAGCCTTTAGTGTGTCCGCGACGAGCCAACGAGCCGCAAACACTAACCGCGATCATCCAGTCCGCCGTCGACCCCATATAGAGGCGAATGTCCCTGTCCGGGACCATCGCCTTCACAAACGGAGCGTTAGCTTGAGCCGCGAGAGCTGCGGCCGCCACTGACCTGGGCGGTGCCGGATTCAAACCGCGGATGCCGGCGGCATCCGTTTCTTGGAACGCCCGCCCAACGACGACAGAGGCCGCAACAGACCAGGTCTGTCGCAGCCTCTGTCGTCTCTGTCGTTATGAACTACTCACTCCTGCGCGGTGTGACCTCGCGGCGTCGCGGTGTGGCCCCCGCCACCAGAACCAGGAGGGTTCCGCCGGCGATGATCCCGGCCGCAAGAAGCAGAGGCGAGTCCGAGCCGGTCATCGGCAGATAGTTGGAGGAACCGCCACCGTTCGGCGGTGTCACCGGCGTCCCTTCCTCGCTCACCGTGTTCGTGATTGTTGCCTCAGCGACGAACCCGGGGAGGATACCGACGGTCACGTCATCGCTCGCGTCCACCAGCACATCCTGGCTGACACCGGTGCTGATCTCCGTGATCGTGCACTCAGTGCCTGGCGGAAGGTCGGAGTACGACCTCACGTAGGAGCCGGATGCCGCACCAGCGGGAACGGTGAAGGTATCGGTCACAGCATCGCCGCAGTCGATCTCAAGCACGATTTCGCCCTGACGACCCGCGGCATCCCCCGCCACGATCTTCGTCACGGTGAGCCCGCCGGTCTGGAACGTGGCGGTGTTCGTGATGGCGGCATCGACGACAGCTGCCGGCTCAATCGTGACCGTCACATTCTCCGTCGGTTCCACCAGTACGGTCTGGGTTGAACCGGTATTGGTCTCGGTTACCGTGCACTCGGTGCCAGCGGGGATGTCTGCATACGAGGCGACGTACGAACCAGCATCCGATTGGGCAGGAATCGTGAACGTCTCGGTCAGCGCCTCGCCACAGTCGATCTCAAGGAGGATCTCGCCCTGGAGGCCGGCTGCCTCCCCGGTCAGGGTCTTCGTCACGTTGAGGCCGCCCGGTCGGAGGGTAGCCGTGTTCGTGATTGTCGCGTCGGCAACACCACCGGGCTGAATGGTGACGGTCACATCATCCGACGGTTCCACCAGGACAGTGTCCGTCGATCCGGTACTGGTCTCGGTGATGGTGCACTCGGTGCCGGCGGGAAGGTCCGTGAATGACTCGACATACGAGCCCGCCACTGTGCCAGCGGGGATCGTGACCGTCTCGGCGAGAGCCGTGCCGCAGTCGACGTCGAGAACGATGTCTCCCTGGAGCCCGGCGGCGTCCCCGGTTACAACTTTCGTGACGTTGAGACCGCCCGGTCGCAACGTGACCGTGTTCGCGATGGTGACCGTTTCGCCGTCCGCATCGACGGTCGCGCTCTGCGGCGCGTCAGTGGTCACTTCAACGGCGGTTGTTGACCCTGTCGTCGGCTCGGTAACCGTGCAGGCATTTCCGACCCGGATTCCCGAGTAGGTGAAGGTCTGTGTTGCTGTCGCGTTGGCCGGGATATCGGCTGTGTAGGTGTAGCCATCGCCACAGTTCACCAGAAGTTGGATCGGGCCTTGCTGGCCGACGGCGTCGCCGGCGAACGTCTTGGTGACGGTCAAGCTTCCGACGGCAAAGAATCCGGGTGTCGCCTGCGCCACGGCCTCGAGTTCGGTGGTGTCCGCGAGGATCAAACTCTGCGCGTCCGCCAGGTTGGGATCGTTGCCGTCATAGACATATATCTGGCCGCTCGGCGCGGTCACCGCGGCCCGAGCGCTTATCGTCGTTTCATTCGCTGTCGTCGTCTCACTGGTCACCCAGATGCTGGTGCCCGAGGCAACCGTGCTCGGGTTCGCCAGTGGAGTTGTCGCCGCCGCATCGGTGAACATCGAGTATCCCGTCGGCACCGATACCGTCAGTTCGGCGGCTCCCTCAGCGGCGACAACGAATGGACCCGCAGCTCCGCCGACAGGGGCTTCGGCGGTCGCCGGAGTAATCGTCACATCGGGAGCGGTTGGCTGAGCCGCCGGACCCGCGGCCTGCGCGGCCTCGACGATGGCTACCGTCGCCGCCCGCACGACTTGCTCCGACGTGTTCACAATGTAGCCATCGGTGAACCACCAAATTGCGGCCTGGACTGCGGCGGCCCTCTGGGTGTCTGTCAGACCGCTGGGCTCGGTGGTGGCCGGGTAGTAGTTGTTGACGATGTAGGTCACATAGCCGATGTTTGGGACGTTGGTCTCGTCCCAGGTTGCACTCTCGTATCCGACACCGACCTGTGTTTCCACCTGGAGGTCGATACAGTACACCTCAGCCGTCTGGCTCGGGTCGTCGACCGAGCTCGTGATGATCGTTCCCGCGTACCTGCCCACCGCCGTATAACCGGTCGGGTTGGAGACCGGATACGTCTCCGTCGGGTCCGGTGGTGACTTCGTTGGCGGCGCGAATGCCTGGACCCTCTGGGCAGCACCCAGGGCGGTGGTTCGGATCTCCGTGTTCGCGCCCGGTACGGCATTGGAAACGGGGAAAGGGTCAGGCACTGACGCCCTCGCAGCAGTGCCCAAAGGCGCCAGGACCATCGCGAAGACGGCGGCGACCGCGAGGAGGAACAACACGATGCGATGCGCCTCCGCCTTGACCCGAACTCTGGACACCGGTGCGGCGTTCATAACGTTCCCCCATCTGTCTTGTGCGAGGCGGTCACGTCGTGCGACACCCCGCCCGGCCACCAACGATGGACGGTACGCTTCCCGGCGCCACTCGTGAACGAGTGCCAGCGACGCTGACCGAGATCCTCCAATCCGGGGCCGCGCCCTCATAGAGGCGAATGTCCCGGCATGGGACCATCGCCATCATGGACCGCGCTTAAGGTCGCGCAACGAGTTCAGAGTTGCGGATGCCGGCGGCATCCGTTTCGCTTCCTGAATTGAGCTTCAGGAAGCTTCAGGGCCGCTTCAGCGAGTGCCGGGCACAGTGGAACAAACACCACAAGGAGGCTCTCGTGAAGAAGAAGACAGTATGGATCGGATCCGCACTCGCAGCAGTGCTCGTGCTCGGAGGAACCGGCGTTGCAGTCGCGGTGACCGAGCCATTCGACAACGATGACCAGCTCACCGGATCGTCACTCGAGAAGGCGTCGAAGGCCGCCCTCGATGAAGTCGGCGAGGGAAAAGTGACCGACTCGGAGGCCGACGGCAACGGCTTCGAGGTCGAAGTCACCCGCGAGGACGGCAGCGAGGTCGATGTGCTGCTGAGCGAATCGTTCTCGGTGGTGCGGGTTGACGAAGATGACGCCGACGATGACGCAACCACAGACGGCGGCACCGGCACCTCCGACAGCGATGACGCACCGCTGACCGACGATGAGCGGGCAAGCGCGGAAGCTGCGGCTCTTGCCGAGGTCCCAGGAACCGTCGCCGACATCGACCGCAGTGACGACGCCGACCACGCCTTCGAGATCGCGGTCACCCGTGCTGATGGCACGCGCGCCGAAGTCGAGCTCGACGAGGCATTCGCCGTTGTGCGCGTCGTCGAAGACGCGGCGGATGACACTGACGATGGCAGCACCGAGACCGGCACCGAGACCAACGGCACCAACTGATCGGTTGCGGGTAGAGAGGGGTCGGGCGCTGGGGCGCTCGGCCCCTCTTCGTGCGCCCGTGGAGATGGAGGCGCAATCGCCGAGATCACCCACTGCGGTCGAGATCACTCGGTATGCCGGGTGATCTCGACCGGAACGAGTGATGTCGCGGGCCGCCGTGAGCGGAATCGACGCCGAAATGCAAGGGGGTTCTTGCGATCAGCTGCCCGCCGTAGCCTCGAACGCATGAGCGACGAAACACTGAACCCAGGCCAGAACGTTGAGAGTGGCGACCCGGTGCAGGGCACCAGGAGCGGAGACCTCAACGACGTTGAACAGACCACCAAAGACCGGTCATACAGCCCGTCAAGCGGCGTCGAGACGGAAGAACTTCAGCAGGAAGGCTCTGACTCGCTTGCCCTCGACGACCCGGACATCGACGATGACGACGTCAACCTCCTGCCGGGAACCGGCGGACCGGACGACGTCGGTGACGTCGAGGTCGACCCCGACGAGATCGACCTGAGCGGACACGCGGGACTCTCGTAGCGCCCGCTGATCTTCCACCGAGAGCATCAGTTCCGGTCGATGCCCTCGCATCCGCAGCGCGACTACGGCGCGCGCCGCAGACCGAGCTAGAACTCCTCCGACAAGCCTTCGACCTCGTCGATGGCTTCGGACGACTCGGCGAGCGCGGTCTCCCCACTCTTGTCGTTGAGCGCAGCGAGCACTCCGTACACGAAGGTCCGCTCACCCTCGGCATCAGCACGGTTCGACTCGAGCACGAGGTGCTGGCCGAACAGCACACTGTCGCGGTGCTCACCGAGCATGTCCTGCACGAGTTCACCAGCCTCGGCCACGCGCGTGTACTTCGAACCGAAGCCCTTCGTCCCAGCGACGGTTTCGGCGACATACCGCAACCGTCGCGACGCGCGCCGAACGGCGTGGAGCTGGGTCTCGAGGTCTCCGCCCTCTTCGCCGATGGCATCCGCTCGCTTCTGAACGCGCCGGATCTCGCGCCGAATTGTCTTCTTCACCGTTTTCTTCGCGGGCTTCAGCGCGGCATCCGTCAACGGGGGGTCGGCGACGAACTCGTCGAGCGCATCCAGCAGACGGAAGTAGGCGGCCGACGACATAACCTGCCGCAGCCGATCGTGGGCTTGGCGGTAATCATCCCTGGCGTCGCCGAGAAGCCGGTGCCGAGCACCATCGTCGTCCTGCTGCGGCGGGAGACCGCCGAGGTATGCCGCCGCACGCAGCCCACGCACCTCGGCGTCGCGCACCTCACCGAGCGCAGCACCGAACCGCTTGAGCCGGTCGCGCAGGTCGTCGGTGACGGCCCGGTCGAACAGCCGCCGGTACGCGGCGAGAACACTGCGCAACCGCCGAACCGTCGTGCGCATCTGATGCACGGCATCCGGTTCGTCGGCCCGCGCCGCCGGGTCAGCGTGCTCGAGGTCGAGAACGAGGTCGGCGATGGCCGCCATCACAACGGATGCCGCGCTGCCGGCGGGCAGGTCGGCTCGCATCGCAGCGCGGTCGGCGCCAGTGCCTGCGGAGTCGGCATCCACCGTAAAAGCGGGCACGACGTCCGTGAGCGAGTCACTCCCGAGCGTGCGGGCCAGTTTCGACACGCTCGCTGACGGGTGCGCACCGACGGCTCCGAGCATCCGCTCGATCTGGTCAAGCAACACGGTGCGACCTTCTTCAGTGTCTGGCGCACCGCTGAGCAGCTCGACCTCCCACTCGCGCCACAGCCGAAGGGCTTCGTGACGGATGTCGGTCGCCTCGACATCGTCGTCGGCGAGCTCGACAACCCCGACGCCGGCCGCATCCTTGAGGTGCACCGCGGTGCGGCGGGTCGTAATCCGCGCGAGCGGCGTCACCTCACGGTCGCGCACCCAGGCGCGAACGGGCTCAAGCACTGCATCGGGAACAACGCCGGTGTCTTCACCGACCGGCCAGTGCAGTTCGGTGCGTCCTTCAGCGGCCGGCTTCTTGATGTGCCAGCCGGCATCGCCGCCACCCTCGCGCCGTCGAATGATGATGCGTCGCCTGGCGAGGTCGAAGTCCGCCGTGTCGTAGTACACCGCCTCGAGCAGAACGGGTTCGTGCACCTCGATCGACGCGATGCCGGCGATCCCCATCAGGTCGGGCACCTCTGCGTTTCGGTCCACGTCATACTTGCGTTCGATCTCGACCTGCGATCGGCCAGGTTCAGCGGAGTTGTCCATGTGTCCTGTTTACCCTCTCCCGAGGCACGCTTCCATTCCGCCGGTGGAAAAGCTATGCCGTTAAGCCCCACCGACAGGTCATTCGAGTGCGCTCGCCCGCCCGAATCGCGACAAACGGATGCCATGACTCGGGGCCGTCGTCAACCCCCGTGTTTGGTGAATGTGTGCGGCGTACGCTCGCCGCATGAGCACAAATGACGCCGGTGAGTTTTCCCGCGATTCCAGCCCGCTGAGCCACGACCCACTCAACACCGAGTCGTCTTCGGACGACGCTGGCTTCGGCTCGGACGATGGTGTCGGTGATGGCACAGGGCTCGGCGAAGGCAACGGCAACGCCGGACAGTCGTCGGAGGACTCCCCTTCCGAATGAGCGCAAACCTCACGCCGGCTGACCTCGACATCGATCCGTCCAGCGGTTCACCACAACAGCTCTTCCGCTGGCTTCTCGCGAGCGTCCTGTTTGGGCGACCGATTCAGCAGTCGGTCGCCGCTGAGACCTATCGAACGCTGCTGAAGAACGACTTCACGAGCCCGCAGAAGTTCACCCAGCTCGGCCGCGAACCGCTTCGACGGCTTCTCGACGAGGGCGGGTACGTCCGTCTCGACTACCAGATGGCCGACACGCTGCACGCGGTGATGCAGAGCATCATCGACGATTACGGCTCAGTGCATCACCTCGTCGCCACATCACACGACGCCGCAGAACTCACCGAACGGCTCACCGCGGTCAAGGGCATTGGCCCCGTGACCGCACGAATCTTCACGTCACAGGTGCCCACAGCGGTCTACGACTCCGCACGGGTTGACGCCCGCGGCTAAGGCCGCAGCGTCACCGGGTCAACGAGAGTGTCAACGTAGGTCCGCGACCACCACTCACCCGTGCTCCGTTTCTCGGCACGGGTCGTGAACCGGTAGCGGAACACCCGCGCACGGATCCAGCGCGGCGGCGCGTCCGGAAACGGATTGCGCCGGATCAGCCGCAGAGTCCGTCGGTCACCGGCCAGCAACCGCACAATCAGCATCTGGAACCACCGATTGTCGGGCGACCCGAGCGCAAGGAACCACATCAGCCAGTCCAGCCGCAGGTGATAGGGCGCGACCTGCGGCGGCATCCGTTTCACATCTCCCGGCTTTCCCTTGAACTCATACGGCAGCCACTCCGAGTCGGGCCCCGGGTGATCATCGACGCACCCCTCGACGATGACCTCGAGTCGCACTTTGGTCACCGTGCCGAACGCTCCGTAGGCGTTGACGAGGTGGTACCGGTTGAAGCTCGCGTTCATCAGCTGGTGCCGCGCAAAGAGGTTGGCCAGCGGCCGCCAGCTGAGCACAACGAGGAACGCCGTCACGACCAGAACCACCACGACGAACCAGATCGGCGTCTCGGGGGGTGCCGCGTTCAGCACGAGGGCAGGGAAGATCGCCTGCACCACTTCGTCACTGACCGCCGAGAACGCAAGCACGATGGTGATCCAGTTGAGCCACGCGAAGTTGCCGGTGACGACAAGCCACAGCTGGGTCAGGATGATGATCAGTGCCGCAACGGATGCCACGGGCTGGGGCGCGAACAGAAAGAACGGAACGATGAGCTGGGCGAAGTGGCTCCCGAGCACCTCGCCCTTATGAAACCAACGTGGCAGGCGATGCGCGTACCAACTCAACGGGTTGGGCATCGGCTGGGTCTCGTGGTGATAGGTCAGCGCCGTCAGATCGCGCCATTCGGACCCACCACGCATCTTGATCATCCCGGCGCCGAACTCGAGCCGGAAGACCAGCCAGCGCAGGAAGATGATTACGACGAGCGGCGGCGCGACCTCGTCTGACCCGAGAAATGCGACGATGAACCCCGCCTCGCAGAGCAGGCTCTCCCACCCGAATCCATAGAAGGTCTGCCCGATGTTGACGATCGAGAGGTACCCGACCCACAGCAGGAGGAACGCGAGCATCGGCAACCACGGCGGTCCCTGCTGCGGCAGGCCCGCTACGAGGGTCGCCGACAGTCCCGCTCCCGCAGAGGCGATACCGAGGAGAAACGAGTCGCTGTACTTCCAGTGGAACAGGCTCGGAGACTGCCGGTAGGTGACCCGGTTGAGAAACCACGGGGCCGGCGACAGACCACGCTCGCCGAGCAGGGCGGGGAACTGGTTCGCGGCCGAGATGAAGGCGATCAGATAGAGGGCCGCGATCCCGCGCTGGAGCACCTGGCGAGCCAGTTCATAGTCCCCCGCTGCAAACCATTCCATGGTCCTGCCGACGGTAGTCCCGGCATCCGGGGTGCTGTCAAGGCACGAAGGTTGTCAACCCGGTAGAGAACAGCGGATGCCCCGGCGTAGCGTCGCACTCGACCGACCGGCCCGTATTTTCTGCGGTCCGGCAGCCGCAGAGCAAGGAGACAAGCGATGACGATGAACAATCCATTCGATGCAACCGGTGCGGGACGTCCCGGAACCCCTGGCTCTCCAGGAACCACCGGTTCAACGGGCGCGCTCGAAACCGAACCGGACACGGCGAACGGTGGCACTGCCGCCGCTCATGACGCGGCAACCATCCCGAACCCCGCCGAGGCACCCGACGTGACGACGACGACGGACGATGGACTCATCGACGCTGGCATCAGCGACGTTGCAACAGCACCGAGCACCGACGCCGAAACCACCGACCCGGCGTCGGCCGAGTTCGCCGCCGCTGACGATGACGACATGGTCACCATCGCGCGGCTCGTGAAGGCGTCAAAGATCGCACTCCTCACGACCGTGACGCCGAGCGGTCAGCTGCACAGCCGTCCGCTCGCCACCCAGGAAGCCGACTTCGACGGTGACCTCTGGTTCTTCACCCAGGACCCGAGCGCCAAGGTCGACGACATCAAGAGCAACGACCAGGTCAACGCGGCGTTCGAGTCCGGCAAGGGATACCTTTCGATCTCCGGATCGGCAACCCTTGTGCACGACCGCGACAAGATCGACGAGCTGTGGACCCCCGCGGTCTCCGCCTGGTTCCCCGACGGCAAGGACGACCCGACGGTTGCCCTGATCAAGGTCAGCGCACAGTCCGCGGAGTACTGGGCGACGAACGAACCAGGGGTTGTCAGCCTGTTCAAAATCGCGAAGGCCGTTGTGACCGGCGGCCAGCCGGACGTCGGCGATAACAAGTCGGTCGACCTCTAAACCAGCAGGCTTCGGGGGCCTCGGGCCGGTGGTTCGGGGGCGCCTCTGTCTCAGGTACTCGAGCGCACGACGATGGTTGCCGCTGGCAGCGCTCCATCTTCTGCGGCCAGTCCGAGCACTTCCCGGGCTATCCGTCGACCGTACGCAAAGGTGTCGAGTTCGACGGAGGTGAGCGCCGGACGCCATAGGGCACCCTCGGGCGTGTTGCCGAATCCGATCACCGCGAGCTGGTCGGGTACCACAATGCCGAGATCCGCTGCCGCCGCCAGCACGGTCAACGCTGTCGAGTCGCTCGCCGCGGCGAGCGCTGTGGCATCCGCCAGGTTCGTCAGGGCCGTCCGAGTCTGCTCAACGGTCGCGCAGTCCAGGTCGGCGACCACCTCGAGCCCGGCCCCAGCGGCGCTCTCCCGGAGTCGCATCCGCAGGTGATCAGCAACCTCGCCGCCCCTCGATGACCAGCCAACAGCGATCCGGCGGTGGCCCTGTTCGGCGAGCCAGCGGGACTGCACCTCGAAGTGGGCGACCATTCCGTCGACGAGTGCTGAGCCCGAACTGTCCTCCGCAATACTCGCGAGATCGACAACAGCCAGCGGCTGAACGACGTCGATCGCGACCCGGGTCGGTTCGTCGACCGCCGGTGATGGCGACACGAGGAGTCCGTGGCCGTGTGTCGCCAGCTCACTGCCAAGCCCGTCGAGGACGCGCCGAAGCATCGGACCGTACTGAAGCCCTCCGGTTCGGACGATCACGACCCTGGCGTGGCCCTCACGGAGTGCACGCGCCAGCGAGTTGTGACGGTATCCCAACCGGTTCGCGGCGTCCAACACCCGCTCTTTGGTAGCCGCGGAGATGGTCTGGCCGTCCAGGTCGTTGTGAACGTAGCTCACCGTTGCCCGGGAAACGCTCGCGGCGCGGGCAACGTCAGCCATGGTCGCTCGGGCTTCACTCACCGACCCATCTTCGCTGATACAGGCGTACGATGAAATCACTTACACGATTAAGTGACTGTCTGTCATTCGCAGGCAGGACGACAGACGAAAGGCAAACCTATGCGCGCTTGGCAGTTCGAAGGAACCGGAAAACCCATCTCACTGAACGAAGTTGATGAGTTGACTCCCGGTCCGGGCGAGGTCGTTATCGATGTCAAGGCCGCTGGCCTCTGCCACTCGGACCTCATGTACATGGAGGTCGGCGAACGCGTCATGCCTTTCCTCCCCATGACACAGGGCCACGAGAACGCCGGAGTGA
>JAZQRG010000257.1:0-11105 GCA_045629445.1 Mycetocola sp.
GCCTGGCCTTCCGCAACCTGCGGGCACAGCACGATGTCGCCGAGCAGTCCGGCGGGGGTCGGCGCATCTTCGGTGCCTGGACGCAACTCGTCCATCGGAAAGCTGAGCACGTCTGTGGGGCCAGGCTCGTCCATCCACTGAACATGGAGTTGTTCCATCGCCGCCTCGTCGACAAGCACGATGTTGAGGTCGGCCTCGTCCGAGACGTGCATCGCTCCGAGCGCGAAGTCCGCGAGCCGGAGAATCGCCGACTCGTCGACGGGAATTCCGGATTCGTTGTTGATCTCGATGCTCACGAGCTGGTCCCTCTCCTTTTGGCACGGTCGCGGGGAGCCGCTCCCCTGCGTTCCGCCCGATTGGCGAACTCCTGTGCCTGATTCCGCTCGAAGCGTTCGGCCTGTTTGACCTGGTCGTATTCGCTGTACGCGTCGACGATCCGTCCGACGAGGGTGTGGCGCACGACATCGTCACTCGTCAGCTTTGCGAAGTGGATGTCATTGATTCCGTCGAGAACGCGCGTGACGAGCCGGAGCCCTGATGCGCCGACGGGCAGGTCGACCTGGGTGATGTCACCGGTGACGATCATCTTCGACCCGAAGCCGAGTCGCGTGAGGAACATCTTCATTTGTTCCGGTGTCGTGTTCTGTGCTTCGTCGAGCACGATGAACGCGTTGTTGAGTGTGCGTCCGCGCATGTACGCGAGCGGCGCAACCTCGACGGTGCCGGCAGCGAGGAGCTTGGGAACCAGCTCGGGGTCCATCATCTCGTTGAGGGCGTCGTACAGCGGCCGGAGGTACGGGTCGATCTTGTCGGTGAGCGTACCGGGCAGGAACCCAATACGCTCGCCGGCTTCGACGGCGGGCCGCGTGAGAATGATCCGCTCGACCTCTTTACGCTGGAGAGCCTGTACGGCCTTCGCCATGGCGAGGTAGGTCTTGCCGGTACCGGCTGGACCGATGCCGAAGACGATGGTGTTCTCGTCGACAGCGTCGACATACTCTTTCTGGCCGAGCGTCTTCGGGCGGATCGTCTTGCCGCGCGAGGTCAGGATCGCCTGCCCGAGAAGTTCGGGCGGCCGACCAGACGCGTCATCAAGGATGCGCGCGGATGAGCGCACCTCGATCGGATCGGGATCGTGACCGTCCCGAACCATAGCGATGAGCTCTTCAATGAGCGCTTGTGCCGCGGCGACCTGATCTTGATCGCCGGTCAGGGTGATGTCGTTGCCACGCACGTGCAGCGACACACCGGGGTACTGGGTTTCAATCGTGCCGAGCAGTCGATCCTGCGCACCGAGCAGTCGCACCATCGCGATCCCGTCGACGTGGAGGTGCGCCTCAACGGCATCCGTCGCTGTGGCTGCTTCACGGTCCTGGTTCGCTCGATTGGGCGTGGCGGTCTCGGCGGGTTCAGTCGAGGCGTTCAGATCGTCAGAGTGCTGCAAGTGTTCCCTCTCCAAGGGTGCCCGCGAGGACGTGGGCGTGAACGTGGGGTACGGTCTGGCCAGCGGATTCGCCGGTGTTGAAGACGAGCCGGAAATCACCGTTGGCGCGATCGGTTGCGAGTTGCTGGGCAAGCGCCACCATCTCGGCAAGGAGCGCCGGGTCGGCTGCCGCCAGTTCGGTGATGTTTCGGTAGCTTTCCGTCTTGGGCACGACGAGAAGATGAACCGGAGCCTGGGGTGCGATGTCCTCAAACGCGATCAGGGTGTCGGTCTCCGCGACGATCGTTGCCGGGATCTCGCGCGCGATGATGCGGCTGAAAATGGTTCGCTCGGTGTTGGACATGGTTCTATCTTACGAACCGTGCGCCGGCATGGGACCGGCTTGACAGGTCACCAGCGGCCGAGCGCGACGTTGAGAACGGCGAGTGCCGCTGGTCCCGCCGTCGATGTGCGGAGCACAGTGTCTCCGAGGCGCACACCTTGCGCGCCCGCTGCGGTGAGCGTTTCGATCTCAGCCGGGCTCAGACCGCCCTCAGGACCGACGACCAGCAGGATGTCGCGTTCGTCATCAGCGGAGTGTGAGATGGCGGACAGCCGCTCGGTTGCTGTTGGTTCGAGCAGGAGGACGCGGCTGGTTGCGGCGAGTGTCGCGAGCTCCCCCGTGCTGACGATCTCGGTGACCGGTGGCACGAATGAGCGGATCGACTGCTTCGACGCCTCTCGCACGATGGTCTCCCACCGCGCCCTGCCCTTGGCCCGTTTCGGGCCTTCCCACCGGGAAACGCTCCGGGACGCAGCCCACGGAACGATGCGGGAAACACCAAGTTCTGTCGCCGCCTGGATCGCCAGTTCGTCCCGATCGCCCTTGGCGAGAGCCTGAACGAGCACGAGCTCCGGCGTTTGCGCGTCCTCAGTGCGAACCGCAGAAACGCGGATGCCGACGGTTGCGTTCCCGATGGACTCGATGACACCCCACGCGGAAAGTCCCCTGCCGTTTCCGACCAGAATGTCGTCACCGATTTTCGCGCGGCTGACCGCTGCGACGTGCTTCGCCTCGGGGCCGGAGAGCTCGATCAGCTCACCGGCCCGTGTCTCGAGAAGGCTTTCGTTCAGGTAAAGGTTGGCCACGCTCTAGCCCAGGAACTTGTCGCGAAGCTTCGAGAACAGTCCCTGCTGGAAGTGACCCAGCTGGGTTGGCTGCTGCTTGCGCCCCGCGGCGAAGGACTTGATCAGTTCCTTCTCACGGTGATCGAGCTTCGTCGGAGTGACGACCTGGATTCCGATACGCAGGTCTCCCCTGCCGTTGCCACGGAGTTTCGTCACGCCGCGGCCCTTGATCGTGAGCACCTCGGAACTCTGGGTTCCTGGCTTGAGATCAAGGTCGACGTCACCGTCGAGAGCGTGGATCGTTGTCGTCGTCCCGAGGATGGCATCCGTCATCTGCACGTCGAGGGTGCAGAGGAGGTCATCACCGTTCCGGCTGAAGATCTCGTGGTTGCGAACTTTGATCTCGAGGTAGAGGTCACCGTGCGGTCCGCCCGCCTGGCCGATCTCTCCGCTCCCTGGCATCTGCAGGCGCAGGCCGGTGTCGACTCCGGCCGGAATGTCAACGGGAACCGTACGGCGCGCGCGCACCCGACCCTGGCCCTGGCAGGTCACACACGGCGACACAATGATCGTGCCGTAGCCGCGGCAGCTGCCACAGGGGCTCGACGTCATGACGTTACCGAGCAGCGACCGGACGGAACGCTGGATGGAACCCGACCCGTGGCAGATGTCACAGGTGATCGGGGATGTGCCCGGCTGGCAGCAGGAACCCTGGCAGGTTTCGCAGAGCACGGCCGTGTCGACCTCGAGGTCGCGGTGGGTGCCGAAAATGACCTCGTCGAGGTCAATCTCCACGCGCAGCAACGCGTCCTGTCCGCGCTCGCGACGGGACTTCGGCCCACGCTGCTGGGTCTGCCCGCCAAAGAAGGTGTCGAAGATGTCGCCGAATCCACCGAATCCGCCCGCACCGCCTGGACCACCCGAGCCACCCATGTCGTACTGCTGACGCTGCTTGGCGTCGCTGAGGACGTCGTAGGCGTGAGTCACCTGCTTGAAGCGTTCCGACGCGTCAGCGGTCGGGTTCACATCCGGGTGCAGTTCGCGTGCGAGCCGGCGGTACGCCTTCTTGATCTCATCGGTTGTCGCCTCGCGGGACACTCCGAGTACTTCGTAGTGGTCAGCCACTCATGGCCTTTCGTCGTTGGGAAGCGTGTCTGCTCGATGAGCTTCCGGGGTAGTTCGCTGCGCCGAGCCGCGCAGAAAAATATCAGTTCTCGCCGATGTGGCGCGAGAGGTAGCGTGCGACGGCGCGCACAGCCGCCAGGTTGTTTGAATAATCCATTCTCGTGGGTCCGAGGACCCCGAGCCTGGCAAGTTCGCCAGCAGAGGAACGATAGTTGCTGGTGATGATCGACGTTTCCCCGAGCCCGAACGAGGCGTTTTCCCGACCGATGCTTGCCGAGACGCCATTGGCGTCGGTCTCCATCTCGCTGAACAACCGCAGCAGCACCACTTGCTGTTCGAGCGCTTCGAGCACCGGATAGATACTGCCCGAGAAATCGTCCTCTGTGCGGGCGAGATTGGCAGCGCCCGCCATGATGAGCTTGTCGTGCCGGTACTCGGCGAACTGGTCGGAAAGAGCGGACGTGACGCGTTCCATGAGCTCACGCTCGTCGGGTGACACGTCGTCGACGAGGGAACCGAGGGATGAGGACGCTTCCTCCACCCCGAGGCCAACGAGCGCGGTGTTCACCCGGGCTTTGATGGCCTCGAGCCGTTCCTGCGCGACCGGACCGCGGATCTCGACGACCCGCTGCTCGACGCGACCGGTGTCGGTGATCAGCACGGTCAGCAGCCGATGGTCGCTCAGGGCAACGACCTCGACGTGTCGTACCGTCGCGCGTGCGAACGACGGGTACTGAACGATGGCGACCTGATTGGTGATCTGCGACAGCAGGCGAACCGTCCGCACGAGAACGTCATCGAGGTCGACGGACTGCCCGAGGAAGGCTTCGATCGCGTCCTTCTGGGCCGACGACAGCGGGCGGCGTTCGACGAGCTGGTCGACGAAGAGACGGTACCCCTTGTCTGTCGGAATACGACCAGAGGAGGTGTGCGGCGCACTGATGAGGTCTTCCTCTTCGAGCTGCGCCATGTCGTTGCGAATTGTGGCTGCGCTCACGCCGAAGGAGTGGCGATCAACGATCCCCTTCGATCCGACGGGCTCCCGGCTCGCCACATAGTCCTGCACGATGACGCGAAGCACTTCAAGGCTTCGTTCGGAGACCATAGTCGCGCTCCCTCCGGTCAATCGATGCGGGTGCAGCCGACGAGGCTGGCACTCAATACTCCTGAGTGCCAATTCTAGCGCGCGGACGCCGCGGGTCGTAATTGTCAGGAGCGTTGCCCGCACCGGGTGAACCACAGTAGCGTTGGCCTACACAGGCGCACACCCGCGCGAGACGTCGTCGCCGCGGTGAACTTCTTCCCGGCGCCCCCTCATCGAAAGGCCACGCCATGACCGACCCGAACACGCCCGCCCAGCCCGACCCCTCGTCCGGGCAGGGACAGGACGGCTCGCAGGTGCCACCGCCCGCCCAGGGCGCGCCGGTCCCGCCGCAGCAGCCATACGGCGGACAGGTTCCGCCGCAGCAGCCATACGGTGCACCGCAGCAACCGCCATACGGAGGACCACAGCAGCCGCCATACGGCGGACAGCCACAGCAGCCATACGGCGGACAACAGCCGTACGGTGCACCGCAGCAGCAGCCATACGGCGGACAGCAGTACGGCCAGCAGTACGCAGGACCCACTCCGCTCACCCAGAGCGATGACAAGCTGTGGGCGTCACTTGCCCACTTCGGTGGAGCTCTCGGCGCATTCCTCGGCGCGGGTACCGCCGGCTGGATCGCACCCCTGGTGATCTACCTGGTCTTCAAGGACCGCGGACCGTTCACGCGCCAGGAAGCGAAAGAGGCGCTGAACTTCCAGCTCACCGTCACCATCTTCGTCATCGGCCTCTACATCCTCGGCGCCCTGCTGACGGTCGTGGTCGTCGGACTGCTGCTCTTCCCGGCGGCCTGGATTGTCGGCGTTCTCGGCATCATCTTCGGCATCATCGGCGGCGTCAAGGTCAACAACGGCGAGGCGTACCGCTACTTCTTCGCCTTCCGGATGGTGAAGTAACCTTTCTCACGCTCAGGCGGTCAGTCGCCTGACGACGACGTCGGCCAGGAGCCGCCCCCGCAGGGTCAACTCGATTGATCCGGCGAGGGCGGCTTCGGCGTTAACCAGTTCGTCTGCGATGAGGCCTGCGACGGCGATACGGCCATCCCGCGGGAGCGACGCAACCGGGAGCCCGTCCCGAGTCCGCGCGGTGAGCAGAACCCGCTCCAGCTCGCGGGCGTCGGCGTTCAGGGTCTCCCGTCCGGCCGCCGGCGAGGTTCCTTCAGCCATCCTGCCCGCGTATGCCGCTGGATGCTTGACGTTCCACCACCGAACGCCGCCGATGTGGCTGTGCGCACCAGGGCCGATGCCCCACCAGTCCTGGCTCTGCCAGTACCCGAGGTTGTGCCGCGACCGCGCTTCTGGAGACCGTGCCCAGTTGCTGACCTCATACCAGGAGAACCCGGCAGCAGACAGGCGGGCATCGACGAGTTCGTACATGTCTGCCTGCAGGTCGTCATCCGGCATCGTGACGAGACCCGACCGGATCTGTCGAGCGAGTTTCGTGCCCTGCTCGACGATGAGCGCGTATGCAGACAGATGGTCGGGCGAGGTGGCGAGAGCCGCGTCGACGGACGTGCTCCAGTTCTCGAGCGTCTCACCCGGTGTGCCGTAGATGAGGTCAACGCTCACCTGGAGTCCGGCATCACGCGCCCACTGCACGACGAGCGGCACCCGCTCGGGATCATGGGTTCGCTCCAGGGTCGCGAGCACACTCGGAACGGCCGACTGCATGCCGAACGAGACCCGGGTGAACCCGGCATCGGCCAAGCGGAGCAGGTACTCGGCGTCGACCGAATCCGGGTTGGCTTCGGTCGTGATTTCGGCGCCGGGAACCAGACCGTGGTGCGTACGCACGGCGTCGAGCATCCGGATAAGGTCCTCGGCCGGCAGCAGCGTCGGCGTGCCGCCGCCGAAGAACACGGTGCTGATCTCGCGGCGGGGAACTCCGGAGTCACGAAGCACCTGTGCGGCGAACGCGACCTCTGCCGCTGCCTCATCGGCGTAGTCTGACTGCTTCGCACCGCGCAGCTCCGTCGCCGTATAAGTGTTGAAGTCGCAGTAACCGCACCGGACGCGGCAGAACGGCACATGCAGGTAGAACGCGAGTGAGCGCGACGCGGCTCCCTCGCTAACGGATGCCGGAAGGCATCCGTTCGGCGGAGCGGGATCACCGAGCGGAAGTGGGCCGCCCATCAGCGAACCCCGGGTGTGTGACGGATCACCTAGGTGGCCGGGCCCGTCCACAATGGCGAGAGTGCACGGAGGTACGCGGTCGTCAGTCGTTTGTGGCGCAGAGCCATCAGTGGGCGCAGGATTCGGTAACGCAGCGCGAGCGGCCGCTTGAACGAGCGGACTTGGAACCAGACCGAGTCGTCATCGCGGCGTTCGATGCGGAAAGCGTCTTCGCCGCTCACTCGCTTGCCACCGACGGTTCCGTGGGCGAACGCGACGACGTTAGGTTCCTCGACGAGGTAGACGACCCGGATCTGCTCATCGACCGTGAATGAGCCGATCCTGCCGTGAAGCCGAGCGGTGGTGCCTGACGTGATGTACGGCGTTCCGTCCGCGCCGAACCGCTGTTCGGTCGAGACGTGGATCGCTTCAAGCGGAGACCCGTCTTCGGCGTAGCGGATACCGCCGTAGCTCTCGCCCGAACTCGCCTGGACATCGTCGACGCGGAGGCCGGCACCGCGCTGGACAGCCCAGGTCAGCAGTGACGTCGATGCGGCATCGAAGCGCTCGGCCCCACTGCCGAGTCGAATGGATGCCTCGTACGGCACGAATCCCTGCGGCGGGTACTGCATGAGGTCATGCGCCTGCGTCGCTCCAACCGCGGCGTAGTCGACGGGCTGGTCTTCGAAGTTGCTGCGGCGCACTACTTCTTGTCCTTCGCGACCTCGGTGTCACCGCTCAACGCAGCGATGAACGCTTCCTGCGGCACCTCGACGCGGCCGACCATCTTCATGCGCTTCTTGCCCTCTTTCTGCTTCTCGAGGAGTTTCCGCTTGCGGCTGATGTCACCGCCGTAGCACTTGGCCAGCACGTCCTTGCGCATCGCGCGCACGGATTCCCTGGCAATGATACGAGCGCCGACCGCGGCCTGGATAGGCACCTCGAACTCCTGGCGGGGAATGAGTTTCTTGAGCCGTTCGGTCATGAGCAAGCCGTATGCGTACGCCTTGTCGCGGTGCACGATCGCGCTGAACGCGTCGACCTGTTCGCCCTGGAGCAGGATGTCGACTTTCACGAGGTCGGCGGTCTGCGAACCGGACGGTTCGTAGTCGAGCGAGGCGTAGCCCTGCGTGCGGCTCTTGAGGTGGTCGAAGAAGTCGAACACGATCTCACCGAGCGGCATCGTGTAGCGCAGTTCGACCCGGTCTTCACCGAAGTACTCCATGCCGAGAAGTGTTCCTCGGCGGCCCTGGCACAGTTCCATGATCGTGCCGACGTAGTCCTTCGGCGCGAGGATGCCGACCTTGACCATCGGTTCTTCGACCGAAGAGATCTTTCCACTGGGGAACTCACTCGGGTTCGTCACGGTAACGGTCTTCTTGTCGTCCGTTGTCACTTCGTAGGTCACGCTCGGTGCCGTTGCGATGAGGTCAAGGTTGAACTCGCGCTCGAGGCGCTCGGTGACGATCTCGAGGTGAAGCAGGCCGAGGAAGCCGCAGCGGAAGCCGAATCCGAGAGCGACGGATGTCTCCGGTTCGTAGTTGAGGGACGCGTCGGACAGCTTGAGCTTGTCGAGGGCATCACGGAGGACCGGGTAGTCGCTGCCGTCGATCGGGTACAGACCGGAGAAGACCATGGGCTTCGGGTCGGTGTAGCCGGGAAGTGCTTCGGTGGACGGCTTGAGGGCGGTCGTGACGGTGTCACCGACCTTCGACTGGCGAACGTCCTTCACACCGGTGATGAGGTAGCCGACCTCGCCGACGCCGAGTCCCTGGGTGGGAACCGGCTCGGGTGAGGAAACACCGATTTCGAGGAGTTCGTGGACAGCGCGCGTCGACATCATCTGGATGCGCTCGCGCGGGCTGAGGTGACCGTCGATCATTCGGACATAGGTGATGACGCCGCGGTAGGTGTCGTACACCGAGTCGAAAATCATGGCGCGGGTCGGGGCGTTGGGGTCGCCGACCGGGTTCGGGATCCGTTCGACAACGCGGTCGAGCAGTTCTTCGACGCCGACGCCGGTCTTGCCCGACACCTTGAGCACGTCCTCGGGTGAGCCGCCGATGAGGTTCGCGAGTTCCTTCGCGTATTTCTCCGGGTCAGCCGCTGGCAGGTCGATCTTGTTGAGAACCGGGATGATCTCGAGGTCGTTCTCCATCGCCAGGTACAGGTTCGCGAGCGTCTGCGCTTCGATGCCCTGTGCGGCGTCGACGAGGAGGATGGCGCCCTCGCACGCGGCGAGGGAACGGGACACCTCGTAGGTGAAGTCGACGTGTCCGGGAGTGTCGATCATGTTGAGGGCGTATGCCTGCCCGTCAACTTCCCACGGCATCCGAACCGCCTGGCTCTTGATGGTGATGCCGCGTTCCCGCTCGATGTCCATGCGGTCGAGGTACTGCGCACGCATGTCGCGGTCGCTGACAGCGCCGGTGACCGACAGCATCCGGTCGGCGAGTGTCGACTTGCCGTGGTCGATGTGCGCGATGATGCAGAAGTTGCGGATGAACGACGGGTCGGTAGCGGCAGGCTCGAGTGCCTTCGCAGCTTTGGGGCTCACGCGTTCCTCAGGGGTCTGTGTGGTGGAGGTGGGACTAACTCCCCATTGTCCCACGCCCGGGCGGCGAATCGAGCCGCCGCCTGTGCGAGGCCTCGATAAGCACCCATGCCTCTGGCAAACCGATCGGAGGAGAGGCAGGATATGCAAATGGCCGACCTTCCCCCCATCGTGCTTGTTCACGGCATCCGTACCTCTCGAACGATGTGGCGCGCGCAGGTTGAGCAGCTGGGCGCGGCGGGGTTCGAGGTCGCCGCGATCGACCTTCCCGGACACGGTGAACGCATCGCCGAGCCGTTCAGCGTCGACGCTGCGATGGCTGCGATCGACGAAGCGGTTACCGCCTTCGACCGACCTGTCCTGCTCGTCGGGCTGTCGCTCGGTGGTTATCTCGCGATCGAGTACGCCGCACGGTATCCCGATCGGGTCGCCGGACTTGTCGCCGCGAGTTGCCTCGCACTCCCCCGAGGCGTCGGCCTGTGGGGCTACCGGGCCCTTGCACGGCTCATTCACCGGCTGCCCGACCGTGGCGCGTGGCTCAACGACGCAATGGCCCGGCGATTCCTGCCGCCCGTTGCCGTCGCGGACATGGCCGAGGGCGGTGTCGCACTCGACGTCATGGACTCCGCGCTTGCCGCCATTGGCGGGATCGACCCGATCGCAAGCCTCGATCGGTACCCGGGTCCCGTCTGGTTCGTCACCGGCAGCCTCGACCATTTCCGGCTCAACCAGAGGGCGTTTGCCGCCGCTAAGCCGCAGGCATCCGTCGTCGTCATCCGTGGCGCCACCCATCTGGTCAGCCTCGTCAAGCCCGAGGAGTTCACGCGCGCTGTGACGGATGCCGCCGCGACGCTCACCGAACAGCAGTCGGAGATTTCCGGTAACGGCTGACGACTGGTAGAGTGACGTGTTGACTTGCGTGTGGATGACTCCGCACGATTTTCGTCGGAATGCGCCCTCTCTCGCTGACCGGCACTTTCCATTCAGAACACAACGAAAGCGTATAAACGTGGCAAACATTAAGTCGCAGATCAAGCGAATCGGAACCAACAAGAAGGCAACCGAGCGCAACAAGGCGGTCAAGAGCCAGCTCCGTACCGTCGTGCGCCAGGCCCGCGAAGCCATCGTTGCCGGCGACAAGGTCAAGGCTGAGGCAACCGTGAAGAACGCTGCCAAGAAGCTCGACAAGGCCGTGAGCAAGGGTGTCATCCACAAGAACCAGGCAGCGAACCGCAAGTCGGCCCTCGCCAAGAAGGTTGCTTCGCTCTAAGCGTTTCTCGACTTCGGTCGAACGACAAGGCCCCGCTTCGGCGGGGCCTCTTCTGTTGCCGGGGAGCCAAGTGGCGCGCTCTGTTGCCGGGAGCCCCTGGAACCCTCTGTTGCCGGGAGCCTCTAGCGCGGGATCCGGCCCCGGCCGGCAATGGTGTGCACCATGCGCTCGAGGGCATAGACCGGGTCGCGACCTTCACCCTTGACGCTCGCGTCGGTGTCGGCGAGAACCTGGATGCAGCGGCCAAGGCCTTCGTCGGTCCAGCCGGAGAGGTCACGGCGGGCACGATCGACCTGCCAGGGGGCGAGGCCGAACTGGCGGGCGAGGTCGACGGACGAACCACGGCCTCCCTGAACCTTCGCCATCGTGCGGAGCTTGCTCGCGAACGC
>JAZQRG010000258.1:0-6151 GCA_045629445.1 Mycetocola sp.
GGCTGCGCTTCTTCTTCTCGGAGGTGGGTACCTCGGCCGTATCGGTGAGTACCTCGGGATTCGATGCGGTCCCGAGAAGCGTGGTCTCGGCATCCGTGGATGATCCAAGGAGCATGGTCGCTGCGGTCGCCGATGCCGCGCCGGTGATCGCAGGAACCGCGATGGTTGCCGTAGCGATATCACCCTGGCGGAGTGCCTGTGCCGCGCGAGCGACGTGTGCAGCGGATGCCGGACGATCAGCGGGATTCTTGGCGATCATCGACAACACGAAATTACGCACGGGCTCGGAGACGGACACCGGCAACGGTGGCGGGGTCTCGTTGATCTGCGCCATCGCGATGGCGACCTGCGATTCGCCGGTGAACGGGCGCTTTCCAGCGAGGCACTCGTACGCGACGATTCCGAGGGAGTAGATATCGGTCGTCGGTGACGCGGCGTGACCGGAGGCCTGCTCAGGCGACAGGTACTGGACCGTGCCCATGACCTGACCGGTCGCGGTCAGCGGCACCTGGTCGGCGATGCGCGCAATGCCGAAGTCAGTGATCTTCACGCGGCCATCTGGAGTGATCAGCAGGTTGCCCGGCTTGATGTCACGGTGCACGAGTCCGGCCGCGTGTGCGGCCTGGAGCGCTGCGGCGGTCTGAGCCACGATGTCGAGGACTTTGTCGGTCGACAGCACGTGCTCGCGCTCGAGCATGGTTGAGAGAGCTTCGCCAGGGACGAGCTCCATGACGAGGAAGGCGCTGCCGTCTTCTTCGCCGTAGTCGAAGACATTCGCGATGCCCTCGTGGTTCACCAAGGCTGCGTGTCGTGCCTCTGTGCGGAAGCGCTCGAGGAAGTTGGGATCGCCCAGGTACTCGTCCTTGAGGATCTTGATGGCAACACTTCGACCGATAACGAGGTCTGTTGCGTTCCACACTTCACCCATGCCGCCAATGGCAATCCGGGATTCAAGCTCGTAGCGACCACCGAAGGTGACCCCTGCTGTGGGTCTCATTTGTTCAGCACCGCCTCTATGACTTTCTTGGCTATGGGGGAGGCCACGATGTTCCCGGAGCTGTGATGCCCCAGGTTGCCGTCATTCTCGACCACGACCGCGACTGCTACTTTCGGGTTGTCAGCCGGCGCGAAGCCGGTGAACCAGAGTGAATATGGTTCGCCTGTGCCGTTCTGCGCTGTACCAGTCTTTCCAGCCACATCGACCCCCTCTATTCTTGCACCGTTGGACTGACCCTCTGAGACGGCGCTGATCATCATGTCGGTCAACTCGACGCAGCTTTTCTCGTCGAGAGTCTCGGACAGAACCTCAGGCTCGAAGCTTTGCAGAACTTCGAGGTTTCTGCCGGTAACCCGATCGATCAGATTCGGCGCCATGAGCGTGCCGTCGTTGCCGATCGCGGCAGACGTCATTGCCATTTGCAGCGGAGTTGCGCGCACCTCGTACTGACCGAAGCCGGTCAAACCGGTCTGGGCGTCGTCGAGGTCTTTCGGGTAGACGCTCGTTCCGGCCGGGAACGGCAGCAGAACCTCTGAGTTGAACCCGAACTTCTCAGCCTGTTCGCGGATGGCGTCGTCGCCGAGTTCGATCGCCAGTTCAGCCATCGGAACGTTGCAGCTCTGCCGAAGCGCCTCACGCAAGGTGACGGTCTCGCCTGGGCCACATGCTGCGCGGGTCCAGTTGTACACCTGGGACGTGCTGCCGGGCAGCTGGAAGCTGACCGGGTTCGGGAACTCGCTGTCGGGGGTGTATTTCCCGCTCTCGAGAGCCGCCGCAGCGACGATGATCTTGAACGACGAGCCCGGTGGGTTCATGGCACCGCTCGTGGCGCGGTTTGTCAGCGGCTTGAGCGGGTCTGCCTCGAGCGCTGCATACTCGGCGATGACCGCCTGCGAGTCGTGGCTTGCGAGAAGGTTCGGGTCGTATGTCGGCGATGAGACCATCGCGAGGATGCGTCCGGTCGACGGCTCGATCGCGACAACGCCACCCTGGCGGTCGCCGAGCGCATCGAATGCTGCCTGCTGCACGACCGGATCGATGGTCACCTCGACGGCGGCGCCCTTGGGCGCCTGGCCGGCAACGATGCGGTTGATGGTGTCGAGGAACTGCGTGTTCGACGTTCCGGACAGGTAGTCGTTCATGTACTGCTCGACGCCCGCAGACCCCTGGGTTGGGTTGTAGTAGCCGGTCACCGGCGCGTAGAGCTCGCCCTGGGGGTATTCACGCTGGAACGCGTACTGGTCTCCCGTCGGTACGGACTGGGCGATGACGGTCCCTCCGGCGAGGATCGGCCCGCGCTCGGTGTCATAACTGTCGTAGAGGGCGCGCGTGTTCCTCGGGTCGAGACTGAGGGCATCCGCTTGCACCACCTGGATGACGGTCGTTGAGAGGAAGAGCGCGGCGAACATGGCGAGCACGACGAAGCTCACGCGTTTCAGTTCTTTATTCATGCTGACACCTCCGATGCGGGTCCGGTGCGGATGCCGTCACTCACGCGGAGCAGCAGCGCGACGATGATCCAGTTCGCGACGAGCGACGAGCCGCCCGCGGCGAGGAATGGTGTGGTGAGGCCGGTGAGCGGGATGACCCGTGTCACACCGCCGACCATGATGAACACCTGAAGTGCGACGGTGAAGGCGAGGCCGATCGCGAGGAGCTTTCCGAAGTCATCCTGCCCGGCGAATCCGATGCGGATGCCGCGGGAGACGAACAGGAGGTACAGGCCCAGGATCGCGAACAGACCGGCGAGTCCAAGCTCTTCACCGAGGCTCGCGATGATGTAGTCGCTCTGCGACAGCGGCGTGAGCTGCGGCCGCCCCTGGCCGAGTCCCGTGCCGATGAGCCCGCCCTGTGCGAGCCCAAAAATGCCCTGAACCAGCTGGTAGCTGCCACCGGTAGCGTCGTAGACCTGCGGGCTGAAGGCATCCAGCCAATTCTGGAATCGTCCCTGCACGTAGGTCAGTGACTGGGCCGCGAAGAACGCGCCGCCGCCGAAGAGACCGACGCCGATGAGGATCCAGCTCAAGCGCCCCGTCGAGATGTAGAGCATGACCGTGAACAGGCCGAAGTAGAGCAGCGCTGTTCCCATGTCGTGCTGGAACACGATGATGAGCATCGACAGCGCCCAGACCACGAGGATCGGGCCGAGGTCGCGGAGGCGGGGGAAGCGGATGCCGAGGAACTTCTTGCCCACCATCGAGAGGCTGTCGCGGGTGCGAACCAGATAACCGGCGAAGAAGATGGCGAGGGCGATCTTGGCGATTTCACCGGGCTGGAAGCTGCCAAAACCGCCGAGGCTGATCCAGACGCGCGCGCCGCTGACCTCCCGGCCGAGACCGGGAACGAGGGGGAGGAGCAGCAGCACGAACGCGAGTGCGCCGAAAATGTAGGTGTAACGGAACAGCACGCGGTAGTTGCGGATGACGAGGATGACAACGATCGCCGCAAGGATGGCGACGGCCGACCAGGTGATCTGGCGGGTGGATGCCGCCGACCAGCCTGAAAGGCTCTTGGCGAGGTCAATCCGGTAGATCATCGCGATGCCGAGCCCGTTGAGCACGGTGGCGATCGGGAGGAGGAGCGGATCAGCCTTCGGTGCGACGTAGCGGAGGCACACGTGCAGCCCGAGGACGAGCGCAGACAACCCGGCGCCGAGGAAGATGAGATCGAGATCGATCGCTCCGGTTGCGCCGAGCTGCACGAGCAGGATGGCAACGGAGTTGATCAGGCAGGCGAAGACCAGCAGCATCAGCTCGCGATTGCGGAGCTTCTGCGGCAGGTGCAGCTTGCGCATTGTGCGCAACACGCTGGTGTCTGGCCGCGGCGATGACTCTTTACCCGGAGCGGTGAGGTTGGAGGTGTTGGTCATCAGCCGTCCTCATCCCTGGACGTCGTGGTGCGCAGGCGAGACACGATCTCCTCTGCCTCTTCGAGCGAGGCGGCGCTGAGGGTCTGTTCAACCTGCTGTCGGTCATAGGTGGAGAGCAGTGACAGCGGAATCCCGGTGTCCTTGTGCTCGTGCGACAGGCTGAACGGACCGAGATCCTGCTGGATGCCCTGGTAGATCACGACAGTGTTGTCGTCGGCGCCGACGAAGTAGCGCGACTGCGTCCACGCGTAACCGAGGAGCGCGGCGAGCACGATCGCGAGCGCAAGTGCGATGGTTCCGACGAGCCAGGTGAGACGGCGGCGCCTCGCGCGGCGGGCATCCTCTTCGATGAGCTCGTCGAGGTAGTCCTCAGACGCGGGTTCGAAGTGGCTCGACGCCAGCGGGTTGGCGCGAGCGGCGTGGAAACGGAGGGCCGGGAGCAGTCCGGCGCGTTTGGGCGGTTCGTTCTGGAACGCGAGGGGCCGTGAGGCTGACCCAACGATGACCGGGGTCTGCGCGTTCTGGGACCGTTCGACGCCGACGTCGTAGATGACGACGGTGACGTTATCGGGAGCTCCGCCGTCGAGTGCCTTGCGGACGAGTTGCTCGCCGACCTGTCTCGCTGGGAGATCCTGGGCGAGGGTGGACTCGATGGCGTCCTTGTCGACGACTCCGGAGAGGCCGTCTGAGCACAGCATCCAGCGGTCGCCCGGGTGCGTTCCCATGACCATTGTGTCGATCTCGGGGTTTGAGTCGACGTCGCCGAGCACGCGCATGAGCACCGACCTGCGCGGGTGCACCATCGCCTCTTCCTCGGTGATCCGGCCCGAGTCGACGAGCCGCTGCACGAAGGTGTGGTCGGTGGTGATCTGGCTGAGCTCGCCGTCGCGGAGCAGATAGATCCGTGAGTCACCGATGTGGGCAATGGCGATCTCGTCGCCGACCGCAATGATCGCGTCGACCGTTGTGCCCATTCCGGCGAGTTCCGGGTGCTCGAAGACAGTGTCGGCGAGCTCGTTGTTCGCGGCGATGATCGCTGATTGCAGTGCCGCTTCGGCGTCCTGCGCGCTGGTGTAAACGGCATCCGCTTCGATGATGCGTTTCAAGGCGATAGCGGATGCCACGTCGCCACCCGCGTGGCCGCCCATGCCGTCAGCGACAACGAACAGGTGCTTACCGGCGTACCCGGAGTCCTGGTTGTTCGACCGAATCTTCCCGACGTGGGAGATGGCCGCGGAGTCGCCCGCTTGTGTCATCGTCTACCGCCGCAGTTCGAAACTGGTCGCGCCGACTTTGATCGGGGTGCCGAGAGTGATCTGCGTCGGTGCACTGATTCGTTTGCCGCCGAGGAAGGTTCCGTTGGTGGAGTCGAGGTCCTGGATCATCCAGTCTTCGTTCCAGAGCAGCAGCTTGGCGTGGTGGGTCGATGTGTAGTCGTCGCGGATGACGAGGCCGGAGTCAGGCGCGCGACCGATGGTGAGCGGGTCGCGGCCGAGCGAAACCTCGAGGCCTTCCTTCGGGCCTGCCGTGATGACGAGACGGCTGACGTTGTGAATCGTCGCCTTCTCGTGCTTACGCGGAGGGGTCGGGAGTGATGGCGGCGGGGCAGCGGCCCTCGGCGGAACAACGGGTGCTCGCGGAGCGGTGTTTTGTTGCGGGGCGGGGGCTGCGGTTCCCGCGGCGGCGGGGGTCTTGCGAGGCGTCTGGCCGAAGAGGTCCGAGCGCAGGGCGTAGACGATCGCGAAGACGAACAGCCACAACAGAATAAGGAAGCCGATCCGAAGGATCAGCAGAGTGAGCTCACTCACCGCGCCGGCCCCCAAAATCCGTCGCCGGCGTCATAGGCCCGCGTTGAATCGTCGGGTTCCGTCGCTGCATTTCGGGTCGTAGCCTGTGCCAACACTCGGAACACAATACGCGTTCGGCCGATCTGTACGACCGAGTCGGGCTCGAGAACGGCCTGGGTGAACGGCTGTCCATTGAGCGTTGAGCCGTTCGTTGAACCCAGATCACGGGCCTGGGCACGCTCGCCGTCCCAGAGGATTTCGACGTGTTTGCGACTCGTCCCTGAGTCGTCAACGGTGATGTCCGCATCGCTGCCTCGGCCAATGATCGTGCGGCTCTTCGTGATCGGGTGGCGCTTCCCGCCGATGTCGAGAACCGGTGTCCACGACACCTGGCCCTTCACGTTGACGGAGTCGACCTGGAGCATCCCGTCACTGAGCGATGAGTCTGCTTTTAAACGGATGCTGATTCCGCCGGCAAATTGGTAGCCCTGGTTCTTC
>JAZQRG010000259.1:0-6824 GCA_045629445.1 Mycetocola sp.
GTGTGACGTGCTTGACGACCTTTTCGATCTCCTCCTCGGAGACCCAGGCACCCTGGACACGGATGGCCTTGTTGGTTCCCATGGGCAGGAACAGCCCGTCACCCTGCCCGATGAGCTTGTCTGCTCCTGGCTGGTCGAGGATGACCCTGGAGTCGGTGACGCTCGTCACCGCGAACGCGAGTCGTGACGGGACGTTGGCCTTGATCAAGCCGGTGACGACGTCGACTGACGGGCGCTGCGTTGCGAGGACGAGGTGAATTCCGGATGCTCGTGCGAGCTGTGTGATCCGAACGATGGAGTCTTCGACGTCACGCGGGGCAACCATCATGAGGTCGGCGAGCTCATCGACGACGACGAGGAGGTACGGGTACGGCTTGAGTACTCGTTCGCTTCCGACCGGAAGGACGATCTCCTCGTTGACGACGGCCTTGTTGAAGTCGTCGATGTGCCGGAAGCCGAAGCTCGCGAGGTCGTCGTACCTCATGTCCATTTCCTTCACGACCCACTGCAGCGCTTCCGCTGCCTTCTTGGGGTTGGTGATGATGGGCGTGATGAGGTGCGGCACTCCGGCGTACGAGGTGAGCTCGACGCGCTTGGGGTCGATGAGCACCATGCGCACATCGCTCGGCTTGGCGCGCATCAGCAGGCTCGTGATCATCGAGTTGATGAAGCTCGACTTACCGGAGCCGGTCGAACCGGCGACGAGGAGGTGGGGCATTTTGGCGAGGTTCGCGACGACGAACCCGCCACCGACGTCTTTACCGACACCGATCGTCATCGGGTGGACGCTCTTGGTGGCGTTCGCGGAACGGAGCACATCACCGAGGGTGACGATCTCGCGGTCGGTGTTGGGAATCTCGACGCCGATCGCACTCTTGCCTGGGATCGGCGCGAGGATTCGAACCTCGTTGGATGCGACGGCGTACGCGATGTTGTTGGTCAGCGCGGTGATCCGCTCGACCTTGACACCCGGCCCGACTTCGATCTCGTACTGGGTGACTGTGGGGCCACGGGAGAACCCGGTGACCTTCGCGTCGACCTTGAACTGGTCGAGCACGCTCGTCACGGCGGCGACGACCTCATCGTTGGCCGCAGATCGGGTCTTGGCAGGGTCACCCGCGCCGAGCGTCGATGCGGCTGGCAGCCGGTACGGTGCCACCGGGGCGACCGGTCGAGCCATCTTCTGCGCGCCGGCGTTCTCGTCGAGCAGCCCGAGACCTTCCATACCTGGCAGCGCCTCGGTCACATTGTCGGGGCCGTCGTCGTGCAGGCCTGACGATGAGGGCTTGGCCGGGCCGACGCCGGCGAGGGCCGCTTCGGCGCGGGACAGGTCTCCGATGACCTCGGTCATCGAGTCGTCGTCGAGCGGGTTGCCGAACATGTCGACGTTCTCGACGACGGGCGGCGGGCTCTCGATCGCAGAGTCGAACTCTCCACGGCCCCGCTTGGGCTTGAGCCCGAGCAGTTCGGTGACATCCGCCGATTCGGAGCCGAAGTCTGGGTCAACCTCTCGCTGGCTCTTGTTGCGGCGCCACCAGGGAAGCGAGTCGTCGTCAGTGCCGTCTTCGACGCCGTCGATGCCGTCGAGTTCGACCTGCTTGGTCTTCTCGGTTCGTGCGAGTTCCCGCTCTTCCGGCGTCGCCAGTTCGGTGCCGAAGGTCCAAGCGTAGAGCTGGGAGAACCGCTCACCGATCTTGTTCGGCGGGGTTTTCGTGATGATGAAGAGGCTCAGCAAGGCCAGGAGGCCGAGCACGATGCCGGCACCAATGGGGGTGATCAGGGCGACGAGGGGTGCCCCGATGATCCAGCCGACGAGGCCGCCCGCCTGCGCGAGCGCCGGCATCCCTTCACTGGGGTTCGGCTGTCCGCCGAATGCGTGGCACAGCCCCGACACCGCAACGAGCGCGATGATGAGCCCAATTCCGATGCGGCCGTTGTCATTGACGCTCGACGGATGCCGGAACAGCCAGATCGCGAGGAGCACCATGATGACGGGAAGGGCGAAGGCGAGGCGCCCGAAGATACCGCCGAAGGTGAATGCCGTGAGGTTCTGGGCGACGGTGTCGTTCACGCCGAACCACTCGACGACCATGCCGGCGATGGCGAGGAGGAAGATCAGGAACGGGACGCCGTCCCTGCGCTGGTCTTTCTCGAACCGTTCAGGACCAAACGCGCGCGCGGCTCCACCGACGAGGTGTGCGAGTCCCATCCACATCCGAACGAATGCGTTTTCGCTCGGCGCCGCCGGGTATGCGACGGTTTTCGTTGTGGCTGCGGGGGCGGCCTTGGCGCGGGAATTCTTCGCCGGTGTTTTTGCCGGCGTCTTGGAAGTGCCTGATGTTCCTGAGCGCGCCGACGTACTCCGGCCGCCGCTGGAGGATTTACTCGTCGTAGCCATGCCTCCAACGGTACTTGGCAGCGGCGACATTGGCCGTATTGACGCGGGAGTGCCCCCGTTCACTCCCTCAGCGTCGATTCAGCGGAGCACACGCACCATCGTGTCAGCGACCGTCCCGCGCTTGACGGTCAGGAACCCCTCGGCCAGGTACAGCCTGGTCGCGAAGTTGCCGCGGTCGACGCTCAGGCTCAACCGGTTGTGACCCTGCTGGCGCGCCTGGCTGAGGGTCGAGCGCAACAGGTCCCGACCGATGCCCTCTCCACGCCAGATCCCGACGACGCCGAGGGTGAGTTCAGGGACCCCGGGTGCGACGTACCCGAACCCGGGGCGGTCGGCGGAGAACAGGCGATACCAGCAGGCGCCGACCGGTGTTCCGGTTGAGTCAACGGCAATGACGCCAGCGTCGCCCGGTCGTTTCCAGTCCTCGATGTAGCGGGAGATGGCCGGATCCGCGAGAACGTCGACGCGCGTTGTTGACCTCGCGTGCGCCCAGCTGACCGCCTCGACGAGCATGTCGCCGAGGAATCGCGCATCGGATCGCGCTGCTTTGCGAAGCCGGTGGGTGGCCATAAACGGATGCTACGGCATCCGTGTTTCGGTCAGATGACGGTTCTCCTGCTCCTAGTACCGAATGGCGTCGATGACCTTGACCCGGACGGCGATCAGGGCGGGGATCAGCCCGGCGAGCGCGCCAACGATGGTCGCGACGACAAGGCCGAAGACCGCCGCGGACGCGGGGAACGGCGGAACGTCGCTGATCCCACCGAGGTTCACGAGGTTCGCGACGAGGGGGCTTTGCACGAGAAGGACAGCAAAGATCACTCCGACGACACCGGCGACGAAGGTCGCAACAACGCTCTCCATCATGACCGCGAAGAAGACGCGGCCGCTCGTCGCCCCGAAGCTGCGTCGAATACCGATTTCCCGGATGCGCTGTCGAACGGTGACGAGCGCGATATTGAGCAGGCTCAGCGCGCCCAGCAGGAGAATGATGCCGCCGATCCCCATCGTGATGAGCCGGAGAATGGCCGTCGGATCGTCCATCTGGGTGCCCCAGTCGGTGCGTTCGACCGACACGGGAGTCGTGGCGCCGAGAGCGCCGCCGAGTTCCGACTGGATTCTGGTCGCAAGCTCTGCCGACGACTCGGTCGGCACCCACATTTCATACACGGGCGTCATGGCGCCTGCCGAAGGATCCGAGGCTGCGCGGAAGTGACTCGTCAGCATGTACATCGACGGCCAGGTGTCCCACTCACTCGTTGCGTGAACTCCGATGATTGTCGCCTGGGTTCCACCGAGGCTCTCGATCGAGACCACCGGATGCGTCGCGAGGTTTGGTGAACCGAGCTGTTCCCAGAACGCCGTGTTCACCACGATCGCCGGTGCGAGTCGGGAGCTGTCGCCCACCTGAAACCAGGCGCCATCGGTCATGCGGGTGCGGTGCATCTCGGCGTAGGGCTGGTCGATGACCTGCAGGCTGACCTCCTGGACACTGTCCGGGAACTGGACGCGGCCCGATGCCCACAGCACACGGGTCGCGTAGGAGATCTCGTAGCGGTCCATGACGTCGAACCACGCTTGTTCAGCGCCCTCACTCCCCCTCAACGTCCCGTCTGGTGTCTGCACCGTCATCGACAGCGTCGCCGGTCGGCCACCGGCCGCGTCCGCCTGCTCGAGCGTCGCCTGCTGTGCGATCCCGGACAGGGCCATGGCTCCGCTGAGCGCGCACACGGCGACAGCGACACCGACGAGCGAGAGCAACACGCGACCCTTGTGGATGCGCACCTCCTGCCAGGCCTCGGCGCACGCCCCAACGATCCCTGAGAAGAAACCGCCCATCAGCTCACCACCACCGGTGCACCGTGCAGCCCGGGAACGACCGAAGAATCGGCGGCCACTCCGCTTTCCACGACCGAGAGGACACCGCGGTCGAGCCGGAAGTGAGTGTCGCTTCGCGCCGCGATCGCCGGGTCGTGCGTGATGGTGACGAGTGCGGCGTTTTCCTGTCGCACGATGTCGTCGATGAGCGTCATCACGCTCTGCCCGGTTTCGACGTCGAGAGCGCCCGTCGGCTCGTCGGCGAGGATCAGTTTCGGTTGCCGCACGAGCGCACGCGCGATCGCCACCCGCTGCTGTTCACCGCCGGAGAGGCTGCCTGGCAGCGCCGTCAGCCGATGTCCGAGACCGACGCGCTCGAGCATCTCCGTTGCCAGTCGCTCCCGTGCCCAGAACTGCGGGCCCCGAGCGTAAAGCAACGGCATCGTCACGTTCTCCAGGGCGGTTCGACCATCGAGCAGATTGAACTGCTGGAAGACGAACCCGACGTTCGAACCCCGAACCCGGTCACGCCGACCGGACTTCATCGCCGCGACGGATTCACCCTCGAAGGTGAGCTCGCCCGTCGTCGGGAGGTCGAGCATCCCGAGCAGGTTGAGAAGCGTGGATTTTCCGGAACCCGAGCGGCCGACAATGCTGACCCTCTCCCCCGGCTCGACCCGAAGGTTTACTCCGGAGAGGATCGTGAGCGGATCGGAATCGGGGATCTGGACGGTACGGGTGACGTCCGTCAATTCGATGAGGCTCAACCGACGATCCCTTCCTCGCAGTACACCGAGCCGTCCGGCTGCTCGATGCAGTCGTCAACGGCAGGATCGGTCGCGTCGACGACGGGAACGAACTCGAGAACCTCATCGCCTTCGGCGACTCCGTCCACGATTTGCACGATGGTGCCGTCATTGAGACCGAGGGTCACAGCGCGCTCTTCGTGTGCGCCTTCGGCACCGACGACCCACACCGTCCCGCTGGCCGCGTTGCCCTTGACCGCCGTTACCGGGAGGGTCATCGCGTTGTCGACGCTTCCACCAGCGATGGTGAGTTTCGCGGTGAGTCCGGCGAACACCCGCACATCGGCAGGGACCGCGCAGCGCACTGTCGCTCCCGATGCTGTCGCGGCTGATCCTTCACCCTGCTCAGGGGCGGATGCTTCGGCGCCGGCGAGCGGGCTGGAGATCGTCAGTCCGGTGCACGTGAACGCACCAGGCCCGCCGATGACCTCGACCTGGGCATCGGTCGGCTGGGTAACGAGCTTGAACTGGTCCTCGGGCTTGATCGGGCCGGTGACACTGAAGGTTGGCGGTGCAACGGTCGCAACGACGTCTCCGACCGCAACGATCTGGCCGACCAGCACGGGCACACTCGACACCACCCCGGTCACCGGAGCGGTGACAGACACCGTCTTGTATTTGGGTTTCGGCTGCGTCATCGTGACGTTGCCATCGGCATCCGTCGTTGCAACCGGCTCCTGCAGGATTTCCTGCCGGATGGTGGCGAGCGAATCGCCAGCGGTGACGGCCTGACCCTGGCTGACCGGAACGACGCTCACCTCGCCGGCGAGCGTTGCCTTGCCCGGTGAGGCCGGGTCGGCGCTCACCGCACCGTCGACAACCACCGTCGTGACGATCGACCCGAGCGCGACCTGCGTGACCGGCTCGGTGATCGACCCGGTCGCACTGGCCGGATCGGCCTCGGCTGCGGCGTCCGGAAAGAACGCCACCTTGACAAGTGCGATGGCAATTACCGCGAAAATTGTGATCCGGAGGATCGGAAAGATCCATTTGCGCCAGACACCCATGTGTTCCCCGATCGTCTCGAATGGCTCGAGCCTAGGGGTACGGATGTCTCGGGCGCGTCATCCTCTCGGATGACGCCGCCTGACCTCAGTTGTTGCCGGGGGTGATCCGGTCCTTGAGCTGCGCCAGCGACTCGCCCGCGGCACGCCGAACGTCCTTCTGGGGGTCGCGGAGGAGCCGGCTGATGATCTCTTCGCTGTCGGGGCCGCCGACAGCGGCGAGAGCGCGAGCCGCCGCCGCGCGGACCCGCGGGTTCTCGTCGCTCGTGAGCTTCGCGAGGTCCTTCTCGCTGCCGATGCTGCGCTCGGCGCAGGCCCTGAGGCACATCTCGCGCACGCGCCATGCGCGGTTGGTGGTTCCGCGGAGCACAGCTTCGGTCGCCGAGTCGTTCCAGACATGCAGGAGCGCGCGGGCACCCCAGAGCTCGGGCCAGTAGAGCGCAGGAGCTCCGTCGAGCACTCCCTGCGCGTGGCGACCACCGACGTAGAGCAGAACGTCATCGCCTTCGTTTCGGCCGTCGAGCAGGCCGAGGACCTTGGTCACGAAAGCGTCTTCGCCGTAGCGGGCGACAGCCAGGTCGATGCGTTCGCCGAGGGGTGAGTCGATGGGGATGTCAGTATTCGTCATATCGTCTTCAACGGTATCCCACGTCTCCCGCCCGAACATGCGAAAAGCCCGGTCCAGGCGGTCCTGGAGCTCCAGAACCGGCCGAACCGGGCTTGCGCGTGGCGCTCTTACGCCTCGATGACGAGCGGGACGATCATCGGACGGCGACGGTACGACGTGTTGACCCAGCG
>JAZQRG010000260.1:0-3092 GCA_045629445.1 Mycetocola sp.
CGTCGAGCTTCACGATTCGACGATCGTAGGTCAGGATGCCGTTCAGTTCGTCTTCGACATCGGAAACCTGTGTGTAGACGGTCGCCGCGAGCCCCTGTGAAACGGCGGGGATGATTTCGGTGTCGTGCAGCCGTTCGAAAGCCGCGTCGAGTTCGGCGTGTGACCCGTACCTGCGGTAGCCGAACTCCTTGTTGCTGAACGCGTGACCCGGCTCCCGATGGCTGTAGCCGCCGTACTCGGAGAGTACAACGACGCGACCGTCCCGCTGCCAGGAACGTCGCATCCGGAACGGCCTGATGTACACGTGCAGGCTCTTCACATCGCCGCCGCCCTGGTCATGCCACCCGCTCGCGTGGTCGACAGTGCGCGTCGGGTCGAGAGCCCTGACTTCTTCCGCGATCTGGCGAGCGTTGAACTGGCCCCAACCCTCGTTGAATGGAACCCACATCGCGATGCTCACCACGTTCGAGAGCAACTCAACCGTCTCGCGGAGTTCGCGGCGGAACTCGGCCCGGCCAGCGGCATCCGCTCGTCCGAAGAGGTCGTAGCGATCGTCGCGGAAATGCAGGGGAGTGGCGGCGGGCAGGGTGATGATGGCCGGTCGATAGGGTGCACCGCCGTTGACCATGTCCTGCCAGACCAGGATCCCGATCCGGTCGCAGTGTGCATACCAGCGCAACGGCTCGATTTTGATGTGCTTGCGCAGCATCGTGAAGCCGAGTTCCTTCATGGTGCGGATGTCATCGATCATCGCCGCGTCGGACGGTGCGGTGTAAAGACCGTCAGGCCAGTAGCCCTGGTCGAGCACTCCGGCGTGGAAGTAGGGCTTTCCGTTGAGCAGCAGGCGCGGCCGTCCGTCGGCGCCCATGCCGGTGCCAAATGAGCGCATCCCCACATAGCTTGTGACCTCGTCGGTGCCGAGTGACACCCTTACGTCGTAGAGGAACGGGTCTTCGGGGCTCCACTCCCGGACGTCACCGAGGGGGATCCGGGTGGGAACGTTCGACTGCACGGTGGCTTCGGCGACCGGCTGCCCGGCGGCGGTGACGACGACCGTTGCGGGGGAGTCGGACGGGGAGACGAGGGTGACCTCAACGGCGCCAGCGTCGAGATGCGGTGTCAGCTGGAGCCGTTCGATGTGGACGTCTGGCACCGACTCGAGCCACACGGTCTGCCAGATGCCCGACTGCGCGGTGTACCAAATGCCGCCTCGGTCGAGCTTTTGCTTGCCGTGGGACGCCGGCACGGTGTCGCTCGCGTCGTGGACCGCGACCGTGAGCGTTGCAGGGCCCGTACCGACAGCATCCGTCACATCGATCGAAAACGGGAGGTACCCGCCCTGATGTGAACCGACGGACACGCCGTTGATCAGTACATCGCACTCGGAGTCGACCGCACCGAAGTGCAGGATCAGCCGCCCGACGTGAAAGCCGGTCGGCACCTCGAGGTCTCTGCGGTACCAGAGCGTTTCGCCAGGAAGAAGCTGTCGGTTCACGCCCGAGAGCGTCGCCTCGGGGGAGAACGGAACGAGGATCGTGCCGTCCCAGGCGGATGGTGCTGTCTCGGCATCCGTCGTCGGCCGGATTGCATACTCCCACCGCCCATTGAGGTTGAGGTAGCTGTCACGGACGAGCTGCGGCCGCGGGTATTCGGGGAGGATCGCATTCTCATCGAGTGCGTCACCCTCCGTGGTTGTGAGGTTCATGCTGCTGTCCTTCGTGCCAGTGCGCGGAGAGGGAGGATGGCGAGGACGAGAACAGCGGCGGCAGCGAGGAAGATCCACGCTGTCGGCACCTGCTTTTCGACGCCGAGGTCGATGTAAGTTTCGGCGGCGCCGACGATAACCGCCGCGCCGATAAACGGGCCAGCGACCATGGGTATGAGGACGGCCGAGATCATCCGGAGTCCCTGCACGCTGCCAACGCGCTCGGCCGGCGTGTGGTCCCTCACCGTCGCGGAGAGAGCCGCGATCGACAGCATGAACCCCGTCATCATCACGATGCCGGCGAGGATGACGGGCACCATGTCGCGCACGAAGAACATGAGGACCAAGCCGATGGCGAGCAGAATGACAGCGGGTGGAATGGAACGCACCTTGCCGAACCGGTCAATGAGCCTGCCGCCGAGGACGCTGAAAACGGATGCCGTGACGAGCACGGTTCCGAGGACGATCGCGTAGCCGTCGATGCGCAGGGTGCGCTGGATGTAGATGATCAGATACGGAAGGAACACCTGAGTGCTCGTGCCCACAATGGCGAGGCAGACGAGCGTGACGTAGAGCGTCGGGTTCTGGCGAACGGCGCTCGGCCTCAAGCCGGCAACGACGGCGGAGACGTAGCCGCCCGGCTGCGGCGAGATGCTGACCGGATCGCGGACGAGAAACCAGGCGATAACCCCGACGACGGCTGTCGCGCCGCCGATGATCAGGAAGAACTCGCGCCATGCGCCGGCCTGCGTGAGGCCGTCGAGCGCGCCGAACACGATCAGCATCGCCAGGAGGGGGAGGATCGCGAGCACCGAGTCGACCCGTCCTCGGTTGGCGGGCACCGTCGACTCGGTCACCCACGCGTTGAACGCTGCGTCGTTTGCGCCAGCACCGATCACGCTCATGACGCAGTCGAGGAGGATCACGGCGAGGATCGTGAGCACGACCGCGTCACCAACCGCGGCGATCTCACGGATGCCATCCACGCTGAGAAAACCGAAAGCGGCCGTCGTCAGTCCCCAGAGGACGTAGCCGATCGCGATGAACTCCCGCCGGCGGCGCGCCCGATCGCTCGCCGCGCCGATCAGCATGGTGGCGATCGTTGCGCTGACGGCGCTCGCCGCAACCATGACGGCGAGCACTGTGGGGTTGTCGGTGATCGTGTCGTAGACGAACACGTTGAGGTACATGTTCTCGATGGTCCAGGCGAGCTGGCCGACGAGCCCGACGAGGACGAGGGAGCTCCACACCCGTCCGCTGAGCGCTGGAGTGCTGCGTTGTGCTGACCGTGGTGTGCCGGTGGCGGGCGTCGTGGTCATCGTGATCCTCATCATTGGGGACTATGGCCGCAATCAGCCTTCGCCGATCCTATCGGCGCGGTGTCCCG
>JAZQRG010000261.1:0-4372 GCA_045629445.1 Mycetocola sp.
CCTCATCGACCGTCGCGGCGAACACGCTGACGGCATCTCGTCAGCCGTCTACGACAGCCTCGCACTGGCGCGATAGCGGACCGGCCTTCGGGCAGAACGTTACGCTCGCGGTATGGGTAGCCCCGTCGTCGTTGACTATGACCCTGCGTGGCCGGTGGTCGCGGACCATTGGATCAATCGCATCGCCACGGCTGTACGTCACCTTCCAGACAGCACCGCGTTCGAGCTCCACCACATCGGCTCAACGGCCGTTCCCGGTCTCGCAGCCAAGCCAATCGTCGACCTTCAACTCCTCGCCCCCCAGCTCCCAGCCGAACGAGGCCTCGTCGACGCGCTGGCTCCGCTGGGCTTTGAACTAGCCCAAGGATCACGACCCGACTCTCCCGGAGTACGCTCCGACACTCCGCGTCCGTCCGACTCCCTCGCCGACCCAGCGAAGCACATCAAGCTGCTTTTCCACCGTCCTCACCAAGCAATCGATCTCGAAGTGATTCTTCACGTGAGGCTCACCGATTCGCCGTTCGCGGATTTCGTGCTGGCCTTTCGGGACTGACTCCGCGCCAGCAGCGAGAACGCCCGCCGATACGAAGCCCACAAACGCGCCCTCGCGGCCCAGCACGCGGCCGCGAAGGACTACGACGACTACACCCGCGCCAAGACGGCATTCATGGACCACGCCCAAACCCAGATGCGCTGGCCGACTACGCCGCAGGTCCCGCGCGGTTAGCTCCGGTCTTACGACCGCGCGCTTAGCCTCGCCGGCGCTCGGGAGACCGCGGTTGATCGACTTGCCTACGCGCCGTCAGTCTGCCCGAGCCGACGGTCGATCTCGGCCAGCTCGTCCCGGATCTTCTGTCGCCCAGTCGGTATGAAGCGCCTGACCTTCGGCGAAACATGTCTCATAACCGGTATGTCTCGAAACGCATGCGATTCGACACGGAGCGATCACAGAACACCGCCAAAGAGCGCTGAACTCCACCCGTCGTCGAATCCTGGCGATCCTGGACTGGTCGTGAACCCCGTACGCGCACAGGTTCGTAAGCAGTGTCATCGTCGAACAAGCACGTTCAGTCGCATCTCTGATGCAACGGGCGATCTCGCCAGGTATACCGGCGTAGCCGACGAGCAGATGCGCGAGGCACTGCCCGAATCAACGTCTCGTGCCCCACCGTTCGCACCACTACAAAGTACGTTTGAGGAATGAGGCCACGTCGCCGCGTGACAGGCAGGACCGAAGAAGAGCCAATGACCTTCTCGATCTCGGAGTTTCTTAGAGGTGCTCTCGCCGCGTGGCTATCGTTCCTTGTGATCCACCAGGCGCTCTTGTTCTTGCCAACGGCCGGTTACGGGTTTGTTGGTCTGTACCTCACTTTTCCTTGGTCCTTCGGCGCGCTCGTGATCGGTTCGCCGTTCGCATTTGCGCTTGGCTGGGCGTTGCGCCGCCAACCCCGCTGGTGGGTGCATATCGTCGCGTTCGCTTCGTTCGGACTTGTCATCGGCGTAGTCACCACAGCTCTCGCTTCGTGGCTGTCAGGTGAAAGCACCGAATACGGGTGGTGGCTGTACGCCTCGCTAACAGCTGCCTCGGCCTGCCCTGCCGTCGCACTCGGCTGGTGGTACGCCGCCCGGCGTGCCCATAGAGCAGCTCCCGTAGGGATGAAGAAGGCCGTAGACGTGAACGCGGAACATCAAGATTCCTTCTGAGGAGCGACTCCGGCCGCACGTACTCGATACCGGCCACTCGGTCGCACCGTAATCGATCGTTTACGGACGCTACAGAACCTGGAGCGGGGCCGACGCGATTCATCCGCCCCCGCATTTGGCTATCGCTTCGCAAGCCCGCCCGTTCTACTCAGCAGCGCGCCGGCGATGAGGAGGGCTGCAGCGCCCGCAGCGATTCCGAGCGTGGCGGCGGGCACGGTCGCCGTTTGAATGATGACGCCGGCAAGCGCACTGCCGAGTGTTGCACCCACGTTGTGACTGGTGTTGGCCCAGGTCGTCGCCGAGTTCTGGCGGTGCTCACCTCCGGCTTGATGGGCAGCGAAATACGCGACGATCATCACCGGTGAGAAGAACAAACCGGCGGCGGCAAGCACGAGGGAAACGGCGACGGCCCCGGTCAGGACGGCGATGGTCGAGCTGACGGCGACGAGCGCAGTGCTCAGGATGAGTAACTGTCGGATAGGAGAGCCGGGAACACGGAGCGCGCCGAAGACGAGCCCGCCGACGGCGCTGCCTCCGGCGAACAGCCCGAGGGCTATGCCTGCGGCCGCCGGCCCTCCTGCGTCCGAAACAATGACCGGGACGCTGATGCTGATGCTGCCCGAGACCGCCCCGGCGACGAGAACGGGTATCAAGACCGCGACGAATCGAGGATCGAGAACCAGGGGTCGCTCGCGGGGTGCTTCTTCCTCCGCAGGGGGCCGTGGCCCCATATCGCCGACTGCTCGGCTCGCGACGAAGAACAGGCCGCCGACGAGGACCAAGCAGGCCGGCACGAGAAGCGCTGTTCCGGGGGCGATGAACGCGAGGGCGAGACCGGTGGCGGCTGGGCCGCCGAGGTAGAGCAACTCTTCGACGACCGCATCGAAGCTGAGTCCCTTTTTCAGGAGTTCAGGTGTGGGTGTGAGCCGCCCCCATGCGACGCGCATCGTTGGCCCGAGCGGCGGCGCGAACGCGCCGGCGACGGCCGCGAGAATGACGAGCGTCGCGCCGTTCGGTGCGTAGAGAGCCGAGAGACCGATCGCCGCGACCGTGGTGCTGAACATCACGACCAGCGGGGTGAGGACCCGTCGGGCCCCGAAGCGGTCGATGAACCAGGCGCGGAGCGGGGCGAGGAAGCCGGCTCCCGCGCCGTACAAGCCGACTGCGATACCCGCCAGCCCGATGGAGCCGGTCGCGTCGGTGACGGCGTAGAGCAGAGGGAGGAAGACCAGGGCGTAAGCGCCCCGGCCGATGAGTGCGACCCCGAAGGTCGGAAGAACTCCGGGCAATCTGAGCACGTCGATATAACGTGCCGTCCGGGTGGACTGCATGATGGGTGACTCCAAGCCAGACAGCGCGCTGACAGGCGCTGAGAAGACGATCGGTGAGCAGGCGGCGCCCGAAGGCCGCAGTCACCGCTCAATCACTGGAAGGAAGCACCCACTCACTCTACAGAAGTCCGATTCGGACTCGATGGCCAGCCGGAGACGATCGTCTCCGGTGCGATCCGGCTTGTATCGCAGGAGCGGCTGCCGCTAGCGTGCCCCGCAACCCTAAAGGGCAGGGCCTTTCGACAGGACGGGTACACATGAGACGCACGCTGCACATCGATGGTCTCGCGAACGTCCGCGATCTCGGTGGTCTAGACCGCAACGACGGAACCTTCTCGCCCGCAGGCGTGTTTGTTCGCTCGGAACGGCTGGAACGTGTCGATGACGACGGGTGGGAGGCGCTCCGCGCACACGGAGTACGCACTGTGATCGACCTTCGCAGACCAGAAGAGCGCACAGGACAGATCCCCGCCACGATCAAGCACGTTCACGTTGACCTCGACGGCGGCGATGAGACGGATTTCTGGGCAGAGTATGAAGCAGACGGACGGTGGGGTACGCCGCTCTACTATCTCGCCCACCTTCAGGCGCTTCCGCACCGACTCGCGCTCGTGCTGAGCGCGATCGCCGCCGCCGATGAAGGGGCGATTCTCTTTCACTGTTCAGCGGGCTGGGACCGTACCGGCCTCGTTGCCGCGGTCCTGTTGCGGGCGATTGATGTCACCGAAGACGCTGCAGTAGCCGACTACCTTGACTCGTTCGCGAATGCCGACGCCATGGCCGCGCTGCACGAACGATCCTCTGAGGTCGAAGCACGACAGCAGATCCTCGATCGCTCTGGGCACACCGCGGAGTCAGCGTTCCGCGAGATGTACGCCAACTTGGACCTTGATCTTTGGTTCGCTGAATCGAATGTCGAACCCGCGACGCGAGTGGCCGTCGAGACGTGGCGTGGGGCCGCTGCCCCACCGGACAGACTCTGAGCACCCGACAGCTTCTCGTCGAGCATCCGAGCTGCCGGTTCCGCTTCGGGTGTCGTTTCGCTTCTCACGCCGTCCGGGTTCGCGGGTCGCTGAGCTTTCCGACCGATTGAGGCGCACGATAAGAGTGGTGCTCGTTGCGGTAGCGAGAACCCGATCTGAGACGTCCCGGGGTCGGCTGGCGACGTCGGAAGAGGGGTAGGGGAGAGCATCATGCGAGCGTTCGTGTTCGACGAGTACAAGCACCCCGTCCACGAGGCCGAGGTCCCCGAACCCACCGTGGGTGAGCACGACGCGCTCGTGCGCGTGACCGCAGCGGGTGTGAACCACTTGGATGAGAGGATCCGGGAGGGCGAG
>JAZQRG010000262.1:0-3346 GCA_045629445.1 Mycetocola sp.
ACCACCATCAAGGAGGGCATCGAGGAGAACCTCGGCGCCGACGCGTCGGTGACGACGGTCACCCTCGATGACCCGGAGCACGGGCTGACCGAGGAGGTGCTGGAAAACACCGACGTGCTGGTGTGGTGGGGTCATGCCGCGCACTCGGAGGTGTCGGACGAGGTCGTTGAGCGGGTGCACCGTCACGTGCTCGCCGGGATGGGGCTGCTTGTGCTGCACTCCGGGCACTGGTCGAAGATCTTCGGCAAGCTCATGGGCACGTCGTGCACGCTGCGGTGGCGGTCGGAACAGGACCGCGAACTGGTGTGGACGGTTGGCCCGACCCACCCGATCGCGCAGGGCGTTCCGCACCCGTTCATCATTCCGCAGCAGGAAATGTACGGCGAGTTCTTCGACGTGCCCGCACCCGACGAACTCGTGTTCCTGTCGACCTTCAGCGGCGGCGAGGTGTTCCGCAGCGGCATTACCTACAAGCGTGGATTCGGCAAGATCTTCTTCTTCAGCCCCGGCGACCAGGACTACCCGGTGTACCACCAAAAGGAAGTGCGCCGGGTGATCGCCAACGGTGTCGAGTGGGCCGTCACCGTGCGCCCGGAGCGTACCGACCCGGTACTGCTGCGCTACGAGACCGAGGACTTTTACAACGGTCACGGCTACCAGGGAGCGATGGCGAATTGAGCGCCGTTTCCTTCCCGGTGATCGATGGCACCGAGCCGATCCGCGTCGTGCAGGTCGGGGCCGGCGGTATGGGTCGCAACTGGATCGGTGTCCTGAGCGCGTCTGATGACGTCGAGCTCGTCGGCCTGGTCGATCTCAACGTTGCCGCCGCTGAAGCGGCACTCGCCGATGCGGGACTCGACGGTGTTGTCGTCGGAACCAGCGTCACCGAGGTGGCAGCGGCATCCGGTGCCCAGGCCGTCATCAACGTGACGGTTCCGGTGGCGCACCACCCCGTCAACATCGAGGCGATGTTCGCCGGTTTGCCGGTGCTGTGCGAGAAGCCGGTCGCGCCGACTGTGGCGCAGGGGTTGTCGCTCGCGGCGGCGGCCGAGGTCAGCGGGCAGCTGCTGATGATCAGCCAGTCTCGCCGCTACTACCGAACCCTTGCCGCGTTCAAGGCCGAGCTCGCGGCGCTCGGCGACGTCGGCGTGATCACGACCGAGTTTTTCAAAGCGCCGCACTTCGGCGGGTTCCGCGAGGAGATGGAGCACGTGCTGCTCGTCGACATGGCGATCCACCCGTTCGACGCCGTGCGCTACCTGCTCGACCGCGAACCGGTGTCGGTGTACTGCGAAGAGTTCAACCCGAGCTGGAGTTGGTACGACGGTGACGCGGCCGCGACCGCGGTCTTCGAGTTCGAGGGTGGCGCCCGTTACGTCTACACCGGCAGCTGGTGCGCCGGCGGGCTCGAGACCTCGTGGCACGGCACATGGCGTGCCAATGCCGCCGGTGGTTCGGCCCGCTGGGATGGCGAGACCGACCCGGTTGTTGAGCGCGTCGCGTCCGCTGCCGAGCCGGCTCCCTCGATAACGGATGCCGCCGGCGCGGCTGGCGATGCGGCATCCGCTGGTTCGCAGGAAATTGTGGCCGAAGAGATCGGGGGAGCGCTCGCCGAGTTCGTCAGTGCGTTGCGCACCGGGGTCGTGCCGTCGGGGGAGGTGCACTCGAATGTGTATAGCCTCGCCATGGTCGAGGCTGCGGTGCAGTCGTCGTCGAGTGGAGCGCGGGTTCGGATCAGCGATGTGCTCGACGCAGCCTATGCGCGCGCGATCGAGGCCGAGGAACGTGCGGATGTGAAGGCCGCGCTCGAGGGCTGGGGTCGGCCGCTCGGGGGTGACGTCGCCGGGGACTGATCGTGAGTTGGTCTCGCGTACGGGACCAACGGCCGGTGACAACCCGGCTGGTGTGTGGTGTTCTGAGTGCTCCATCGAACTGACCGGCAGTTCGCGGTGCGCAGCCGGGTAGGAGAACATCGTGCTCGAGAAGTTTGCAGGGAAGACCGCTCTCATCACGGGAGCCGGCTCCGGGATCGGCAGGGCCGTCGCGCTGGCGCTCGCCGAAGAGGGGGCGAGGGTCGTTGTCAACGACCTGCGGCACGAGGTGGCACAGATCGTGGTCGAGGAGATCACGGTCGCCGGTGGAACCGCGGTCGCCATCGCCGGCGATGTGTCGCAGCCCGAAGACGTACGTGCAGTTGTGGCGAAGGCGGTCGACACCTACGGCGCGCTGCACCTCGCCGTCAACAACGCCGGGATCACGGGGCCCCTCGGGCCGATCGCCGACATGGCGATTTCGGAGTACCGGACGCTCATGCGCGTCAACCTCGACTCGGTGTTCTACGGCATGCACTTTCAGGTGCCAGCGATGCTCGCGGCCGGCGGGGGAGCCATCGTCAACACGTCGTCGGTGCTCGGTCTCGTCGGTGAGGCCGCCGCTGTGCCTTATGTTGCGGCGAAGCACGGCATCGTCGGCATGACGAAGGCGGCGGCGCTTAGTTATGCCGCGAAGGGGATCCGGATCAACTCGGTGCACCCCGGCTACATCGACTCGCCGTGGATCGACGGACGGCCGCCCGCCGTTCACGACGCCCTGGTTGCTCGGCACCCCATCGGGCGGCTCGGGCTCGCGACAGAGGTTGCCGCGGTGACCCTGTTTTTGCTCTCCGATGCGGCGTCGTTCGTCACCGGCTCGCAGTACGTGGTCGACGGCGGGTATACGGCGCAGTAGTGGGTTGTCTCGCCGAGGGCGACCACAACGGATGCCGCCACGTCGCGTCGCGCTGGCCGAGGGCATCACTTGCGGTCGAGAGCATCCGGTGCAACGGGTGTTTTCGACCGGAGTTGCTGCTCTCGCTTCTCGTGCGCGGCGAGTTCACCCGTCGCGGACGAGAACACTCGGTATATCGGGTGATCTCGTCCGGGGTGAATGTTCTCGGTGCGGAGAGGTGCGGTGCGGGTGCGGTGAGGTCGCTCCCGGCGGGGCGGGACCACCACAACGGATGCCACCACATCGGCGGCAGGACCGCCCCCGTGATTGGATGGGAACATGACGAACCCGCACGCCCACCCCGAAGCCGTCACCTCCTACATCGAAGACTTCGGCCGGTTCATCGCCGCGAGCCCGTCCTCGTACCACGCCGCCGCCGAGGTGGCCCGGCGGCTTGAGGCCGCGGGTTTCACGCGACTGAACGAGTTAGAGGACTGGCCGACCGGGCCCGGGAAACGCTTCGTGATTCGCGACGGTGCGGTGATCGCGTGGAGTCAGCCGGAGGCATCCGTTTCGACAACGCCGTTCCGTATTTTCGGGGCGCACACCGACTCGCCCGGCTTCAAACTCAAGCCGAAGC
>JAZQRG010000263.1:0-6522 GCA_045629445.1 Mycetocola sp.
GCGTGTTCCATCGCCCACAGTGCCGTGATGGCGCTGCGCTTGCCCTGCTCGGCGAGCGGCTCGATCTGCGACCGCTTGGCGGAGATGACCGCGAACTCGGCGGCGACAAAGAAGGCGTTGCCGATGAGCAGGACGACGAGCCAGACGATTCCCATCCAGTCACTCATTCTCTGCTCCTTCCTCGATCGGGTTCGGCGTGAAACGGATGCGGTCGATCCTGCGTCCGTCGAGTCGTTCGACGCGCAGCGTCCCCGACTCGATGTCGACAGTGTCGCCGATCACGGGCAGCCTGCCGAGCTCGCTCATCACGAACCCGGCGACGGTTTCGTACGGGCCGTCCTCAGGCACCGCGATCGCCGTGCGTTCGAGGAGTTCGTCCGGCCGAAGGTCGCCGGGGAAGGCGATCGAATCGAGGGTGCGGACGACACCTGCTCGAGTGCGGTCGTGTTCGTCAGCAACTTCACCAACGAGTTCTTCGACGAGGTCTTCGAGCGTTGCGATTCCCGCCGTTCCGCCATATTCGTCGACGACGACAGCCATCTGGAAACCACGACCCCGGAGTTCGCTGAGCAGTGCGTCAAGGCGCATCGTCTCAGGAACCCGCACAATGTCTGACTGCAGTGCTGAGACCGGTACATCGCCGCGCTTGGCGCGGGGAACCGCGATGGCCTGCTTGACGTGGACCAGGCCGACGACATCGTCGGCGTCCTCATCGATGACCGGGAAGCGGGAGTACCCGGTCGTACGGGCAAGTTCGACGACGAGTCGCGCTGAATCGCCTCGGCGAACCGCCTCGACCCTCGGGCGCGGTGTCATCACGTCAGCTGCCGTGTGGCTCGAGAAGATCAGCGTGCGGTGAAGCAGCGTCGCGGTGTCGCTCTCGAGCGTCCCTGCCCCGGCGCTTCGGCGAACGAGACTCGAGAGTTCCTCGGCGGTGCGAGCACCGGAGAGTTCTTCCTTCGGTTCGATGCCGACCGAGCGGAGGATCCCGTTCGCGCTGCCGTTGAGCACGACGACGGCCGGCTTGAAGACCGTCGTGAACACCGTCTGGAACGGAATGACGAGCTTCGCGGTGTGGATGGGAAGAGCGAGTGCGAAGTTCTTCGGAACGAGCTCACCGATGATCATCGACAGCAGCGTCGCGACCACGATCGCGACAGTTGTCGCAACCGGCACGACGGCTACCTCGGGAAGACCGGCGGAGAGCAGGGGCTGCGAGAGCAGGCTCGTGATCGCCGGTTCCATCGTGTAACCGGTGAGCAGGGTGGTGAGCGTGATGCCGAGCTGCGCACTCGAGAGGTGGGTCGACGTTATCCGAAGCGCGGCAATGGTCATGCCCAGCCGGGACTCACCCCGAGCCTGTCGCGCCTCGAGCTCTGACCGGTCGAGATTGACGAGCGCGAATTCACTCGCGACGAAGAGTCCGGTGCCGACGGTCAGGAGGAGCCCGACGCCGAGCATGATCCACTCAAACACCGATTACCTCCCGCAGAAGGAGGGCGCTATGTCGAAAGTCGGGCGATTCAGCAGAAGGGGGGTCGTCCATTGTGCTGGCAATTATACGTGAGCCGTCGTCGGTCGTGGGGTGAGGCTGTGAAGGCGCTCCGTGCGCCCGCGGATGAACGGGGAACCGGGAGCCGACACGGCCGCACCGACCGTATCACCAGGACATGGGAAGCGCTTTGCCCTCGTCGTATCCGGCTGCCGACTGAAGCCCGACACGGGCCCGCTCCCTGAACTCCTCGAGAGACGATGCTCCGGCGTAGGTGAACGAGGAGCGAACACCCGATGTGATCATGTCGAGCAGGTCTTCAACACTCGGGCGGCCCGGATCGAGGTAGATCTTGGAGGAGGAGATCCCCTCGGCGAACAGGGTCTTGCGGGCCAGCTCGTACGGGTCGAGTCGGCCGAACCGCTCCTGGACCGCCTTGGTGGATGCCATCCCCCAGCTTTCCTTGTACAGCCGCCCCGTGGCATCCGTGTGCAGGGTTCCCGGCGCTTCAACGGTGCCGGCGAACCACGATCCGATCATGACGCTCGACGCCCCGGCGGCGAGCGCGAGGGCAACGTCGCGGGGATAGCGAACCCCGCCGTCAGCCCACACGTGGGCCCCGAGGTCTCGCGCGACTTCCGCGGTCTCGAGCACGGCAGAGAACTGCGGCCGCCCGACGGCGGTCATCATCCGCGTCGTGCACATGGCGCCGGGGCCGACACCGACCTTGAGGATGTCAGCGCCAGCGGCAGCGAGGTCGGTGACCCCGGCCGGCGTGACGACGTTGCCGGCGACGAGCGGAATGCCGAGGCCGAGGCCCTTCACCGTCGCGAGCGCGCGGAGCATGCCCTCCTGATGGCCGTGTGCGGTGTCGAGCACGAGAACGTCGACCCCAGCCCCGGCGAGCGCCTTGGCCTTCGCGGCGACGTCGCCGTTGATTCCGATTGCCGCCGCGACGACGAGCCGCCCCGACGCGTCGAGCGCCGGCCGGTACAGCGTCGCCCGCAGCGCGCTCGTGCGCGACAGCGTACCGACGAGTTTCCCGTGCCGAAGAACGGGGGCGAAATCGAGCCCAGCCGCGACGAGCAGGTCGAACGCGCTCCTCGGCTCTGTCACGTCCTCGGCATCGATCGCCGTGAGTTGCGTGTGCAGGAGGTCGCCGAGGCGAGCGTCAGACGGGGTGTTGCCGAGCACCGTCGCCGGCAGGCAACCGAGGTACTCTCCCGACGGCGTCCTCAGAACAATCCCGTGACCCGGGAGGGCTGGGGTGAGAAGGCGCGCATCGGCCACTGTTGCATCTGCGGAGAATTCGAGAGGCGTGTCGTATTCGACGGGCTGGTTCTTGACCCACCGGATCGCGGCGTCAAGGTCCTGCAACGGCATGTCCTGCGGAAGCACTCCGAGTCCCCCGCGCCTCGCCATGGTCGCCGCGAGGCGAGGGCCAGTCACGGAGTTCATGTTCGCGGAGACGAGCGGGATCTGCGCGCCCGTCCCGTCGCCGGGCGCGAGAGAGACGTCGAGCCTCGATGTCACCGCCGATCGGGAGGGGACGAGAAACACGTCAGCGTATGTGAGATCAAAGTCTGGTTCTTGCCCGTAGAACTCCATGTACTCCACGCTACTCATCACGGTCTCGGGCCGCAGCCTTCGGCCAAAGGGATTAGGCTTGATAACTGGATCTGGCAGCGCTTCCCACGGATGTCGCTGTTGTGCTCAATTCAATGGAGAGAGTGGTGGTCTGGCGGTGTCAAGCCAGTTGACCGGTGTGGGAACTGACGACGGTTCGTCGGGTGAATTTGGAGCCAACGAGTGGCTCGTCGACGAAATGTACGAGCAGTACGTCGCCGACAAGAACTCTGTCGATCAGTCATGGTGGCCGATCCTCGAGAATTACTCGCCTGTGAAGGGCGACGCTGCAACGCGTCCTGCCCCTCCTGCGCATCCCCTGACGGCTCCGATTCCTGTAATCGGAACACAGCCTGAGGCGAAGACGACGTCAGTGCAGCCCAAGGCCGCGCCGATTCCGGCCGATGCCCCGCGCGCGGCACCGACGAAGCCCAAGGCGCCTGAACCGACGGATGCCGTCGCTGACGAACCGCAGGACACCGTCCAGCCCCTGCGCGGCATGGCGAAGTCGCTCGCGACGAATATGGACCAGAGCCTCACGGTCCCGACGGCAACGAGCGTCCGCACCATCCCGGCCAAGCTCATGATCGACAACCGGATTGTCATCAACAACCACCTCAAGCGCGCCCGTGGCGGCAAGGTGAGCTTCACCCACCTCATCGGCTGGGCACTCATCCAGGCGCTTAAGGACTTCCCGAGCCAGAACGTCTACTACGACGTCGTCGACGGCAAGCCGAGCGTTGTTGCCCCCGCCCATGTCGGGCTCGGCATCGCGATCGACATCCCGAAGCCGGACGGCACGCGCGCGCTGCTGGTACCCGCCATCAAGAAGGCCGACACCCTCACCTTCAGCGAGTACCTCTCGGCGTACGAAGACCTCGTTTCCCGTGCACGCAAGAACAAGCTGACGGCGGACGACTTCAAGGGCGCATCGGTCTCGCTCACCAACCCGGGAGGAATCGGCACCGAACACTCGGTGCCCCGCCTCATGAAGGGTCAGGGCTGCATCATCGGCGCCGGCGCTCTCGACTACCCGGCGGAATTCCAGGGCGCAAGTGAGCACACGCTCGTGGAGCTCGCGATCGGCAAGACGATCACGCTCACGTCGACATACGACCACCGCGTCATTCAGGGTGCAGGTTCGGGCGAGTTCCTCAAGAAGGTCCACGAATTGCTCACCGGCCAGAAGTCCTTCTACCAGGACATCTTCGCCGCGCTCCGCATTCCGTACGATCCCGTGCACTGGGCACCGGACATCTCGGTTGACCTCAGCGACACGGTCAACAAGACGGCTCGGGTGCAGGAACTCATCAACTCGTTCCGCGTCCGCGGCCACCTCATGGCCGACGTCGACCCGCTCGAGTACGTGCAGCGGTCACACCCCGACCTCGACATCCTCAACCACGGCCTGACCTTCTGGGACCTTGACCGTGAATTCGTCACTGGCGGGTTCGGCGACAAGCGCCAGGCCAAGCTCCGCGACATCCTCGGACTCCTCCGTGACTCGTACTGCCGCACCATCGGCCTCGAGTACATGCACATCCAGGATCCTGCCCAGCGCAAGTGGATCCAGGAGAAGGTCGAGCGACCCTACGCGAAGCCAACCCACGACGAGCAGATGCGCATCCTCGGCAAGCTCAACGAGGCCGAGGCGTTCGAGACGTTCCTGCAGACCAAGTACGTCGGCCAGAAGCGCTTCAGCCTCGAGGGCGGCGAGTCGACGATCGCCCTGCTCGACGCCATCCTTCAGGGTGCTGCCGAAGCCGGACTCGACGGCGCTGCCATCGGCATGGCGCACCGCGGTCGCCTCAACGTGCTCACGAACATCGCCGGCAAGACATACGGCCAGGTGTTCCAGGAGTTCGAGGGAACGACAAAGAAGGCATCGGGTTCGGGTGACGTGAAGTACCACCTCGCCACCGAGGGCACCTTCCGCGCTGCCGACGGCAGTGAGCTGCCGGTCTACCTCGCCGCCAACCCGTCGCACCTCGAAGCCGTCGACGGCGTCCTCGAGGGCATCGTTCGCGCGAAGCAGGACCGCCAGCCGATCGGCTCGTTCTCCACTCTGCCGATCCTCGTCCACGGCGACGCGGCAATGGCGGGCCAGGGCGTCGTCCTCGAGACGATGCAGCTCTCGCAGCTCCGCGGTTACCGCACCGGGGGAACGATCCACCTCGTCGTCAACAACCAGGTTGGGTTCACGACGCCTCCGGGTGAGGGCCGCACGTCGGTCTACTCGACCGACGTTGCGAAGACGATCCAGGCCCCGATCTGGCACGTGAACGGAGACGACCCCGAGAGCGTCGTCCGTGTCGCCCAGCTCGCTCTTGAATACCGCCAGGAATTCAAGAAGGACGTCGTCATCGACCTCATCTGTTACCGCAGGCGCGGCCACAACGAGGGCGACGACCCGTCGATGACACAGCCGCTGATGTACAACCTCATCGAGCAGAAGCGCAGCGTGCGCAAGCTCTACACCGAGGCTCTTGTCGGTCGCGGCGACATCACCGAAGAAGAGTACGAGGCATCCCACCGCGACTTCCAGGACCGCCTCGAGCGGGCCTTCATGGAGACCCACGCGGCCCAGACGGCGTCGACACCGGTCATCCTCGATGACAACGACGACGATGGATACTCGGGCGAGCCGGAGACGACGGGCGTCCCTGAGGCTGTCGTTCAGCTCATCGGTGATGCGTTCAACAACAAGCCGGCCGGATTCACCGTCCACCCGAAGCTGCAGCAGCTGCTGCAGAAGCGCCTCGAGATGAGCCGCAATGGCAACATCGACTGGGCCTTCGGCGAGCCCCTCGCGCTCGGTTCCCTCCTCGTTGAGGGCACGCCGGTGCGGATGAGCGGACAGGACAGCCGCAGAGGCACCTTCGTTCAGCGTCACGCCGTGCTTCACGACCGCGTCAACGGCCAGGAGTGGCTCCCACTCGCAAATCTTGCCGACAACCAGGCCAGGTTCTGGATCTATGACTCGCTGCTCTCAGAGTATGCCGTCCTCGGTTTTGAGTATGGCTACTCCGTCGAGCGCCCCGATGCCCTCGTGCTCTGGGAGGCTCAGTTCGGCGACTTCGCCAACGGCGGCCAGACCATCATCGACGAGTTCATCTCGAGCGCCGAGCAGAAGTGGGGCCAGCGCTCAAGCGTGGTCTTGCTGCTGCCGCACGGTTACGAAGGACAGGGACCCGACCACTCCTCCGCGAGGATCGAACGGTACCTGCAGCTCTGCGCTGAGAACAACATGACCGTCGCGCGCCCGTCAACACCGGCGTCGTACTTCCACCTGCTGCGCCGCCAGGCGTACGCACGGCCGCGTCGCCCTCTCGTCGTCTTCACCCCGAAGGCCATGCTCCGTCTCCGCGGGGCATCGTCGAATGTTGAAGATTTCACGAGCGGCA
>JAZQRG010000264.1:0-3101 GCA_045629445.1 Mycetocola sp.
GACTGGTGGGTGTGCATACCCGAACCGTTGTCACCGAAGAGGGGCTTGGGCATGAAGGTTGCGGTCTTGCCCCACTGCTGTGCGGTGTTCTTCACGATGTACTTGAACTTGAGGATGTCATCCGCCGAGTGCACCATCGTGTCGAAGCGGTAGTTGATCTCACCCTGGCCGGCGGTGCCGACCTCGTGGTGGCTGCGCTCGAGGATGAGGCCTGCGTCAATGAGCTTGAGGCAGATGTCGTCGCGGAGGTCAGCGTGCTGATCAACGGGGCTGACGGGGAAGTAGCCACCCTTGTACGGTGTCTTGTTGGCGAGGTTTCCGCCCGGCTCTTCGCGGCCCGAGTTCCAGGCGCCTTCGCTTGAGTCGACTGAGTACGAGCTCGAGTGCTGGTTGATCTCGTAGCGCACGTCGTCGAAGATGTAGAACTCTGCCTCTGGGGCGAAGAACGCCGTGTCGGCGATGCCGGTCGATGCGAGGTACTTTTCGGCCTTCTTCGCGACCTGGCGCGGGTCCTTCGAGTAGATCTCACCGTTACGCGGGTTGTAGATGTCGAAGATGATGATCAGGGTGCGCTCGATGCGGAACGGGTCGATGTATGCCGTCGTGACATCGGGAATCAGCTGCATGTCGGACTCGTGGATGCTGGCGAATCCCCGGATCGACGAGCCGTCAAACAGCTGTCCGACCGTGAAGAATTCCTCGTCGACGGTCGATGCCGGGATGTTGAAGTGCTGCTGGACACCGGGCAAGTCGGTGAACCGGATGTCGACGAACTTGACGTCCGTGTCCTTGATGAACTTGAGCACCTCGGAAGAATCGCTGAACATATGGAGATCTCCAAAAAAGGGTTGGAACCGAGAAGGATGCAACGTGCAACCTCTTGAAGGGTATGCACCCGGGGTTACCCGACAGTGACACCCATGTTTCTGGCATGTTACACGTCCCCGGTCGACGTAGGATTTAACAATGCCCTCGAACCCTCGACCTTCAGCCCCGTCCGGCGACATCGCACCGAGCCGTTATCCGGGAGAGCGGCTGGGGCTTCCGGAGTCGGGTCAGCACAGCGTTGCGCGGGTGGGCCGTCGGTTCGGTGCACTCGTCGTCGACTGGGTTCTTGCGATGCTCGTGTCAGGGATGTTCTTCGGCGCGGACGCCTGGGCGAATCTTCTCATCTTCGCCCTGATGCAGGTTGTGTTCCTGCCCACACTTGGCGCAAGCATCGGTCACCGGGTTTTCGGCCTTCGGCTGATCCGTGTCACCGGCGGTTGGGTCGGGCCGTGGCGCCCGCTCGTTCGCACAGCCCTGCTGGCGATCGTGGTTCCTGCGCTCGTGTGGGATTCAGACCAGCGCGGCTTCCACGACAAAGTCGCGGGAACCGTCCTCATCCGGGCGTAAGTCGCATCCGAAAGCAGAACGGCCCCGCGAAAAGCGCTACCTGGCTCGCTGCGGCTTGACCTTGAACGGGTCGACACCCTTGGGGATCGGCAGCCCGTTTGAGCTGAGCGATGACAGGCGGTTGACGACGGCGATTGCCTCGGGCTTGGTGAGTACCTTCTTCACCTTGCGAACCGACTTGGTCAGCTTGTACAGCGGGATGGAGTCTTCGTCTGGTCCGACGTACAGCACGGTGACCGGCACGTTGGGGAGAACCCGGTTGACCTTGCGCTTCTCGTCCTGAACCATGCGGCTCACCCGTGAGCGGGGGCCTTCACCGACGAGGATGACCCCGCCGCGACCGACGGCGCGATAAACGGCATCCTGTGTCTTCGCGTTCGCGTTGACGGGCATCTCACTTCCCTGCCAGCCGCGGGGGAGCGAGCTGCGGAAAACCGCACCGACCGCGCCAGGCTGGCCCGAAATCTGGCTGTACGCCGCCTTCTCGGCTTTGCGGCCGAGGATGATCATGGCGGCGAGAATTCCGGCGAGGACGCCCGCGATGATCCAGAGCACCATGCCGAAGACGCTGCCACCGGAAATGAAGATCGCGAGAACGACGGAAACAGCGATGCTGCCGAGGAAACCGAGGAGGATCCACCACACAGCTGTCTTGTCGTAGCGGCGGGTCATCTGGAACACCTGCCACATTTGCTTCAAGCGGCCTGGTTCCTTCGCAGCCTTAGCTGGCTTTTCTTTGCGTGCCATAGGTCCAAGGATACCGGCATTCGGAAGCGTCGGATGTGCCCGGCATGGTGTTGATCCCGACCAACATCGTCGCGTGAGGTCCTGCACAGTGTTGAGCGGCACTGAACCGGTCCACCGTTCAGATGATCGAGCGGATGCCGGTGCTGGCGCTGGCAGGATCGGCACGGTGATAACGAGGAGAGAGCGACGTCAGCAGGGCCAGGACGTGAACCAACAGGAGGACAGAGCCGTCGTCGAACACGCGTCAGAACTGGGCGGCTATCGATTGGTCCGGGTGCTGGAGAGCACTGCGGTCTCGACGTCCTGGCTCGCGACGCCGTCATCAGATCCATCGGCTACTGACCCGTCGGGTTCCCCGACCGCCGCGCGCACGGTTGAAGTCACGCGGTACACCGGCCCGCCGACCTCCGCGCTCATTCCGGCGGCGACTCTCGCGGTGTCGTCACCGCACGTGCATGGAGTCTTAGACCTGGCCACCGACGATGCCGGTCAGGTGATCGTGATCGCTGAGCGGACCGATCGCACCCTCGAAGCCCTCCTCGCTGAGCGGCGTGCCATCCCGCTCGGCGAGGCGGTGACGATCCTGGCGCCGACCGCGAGTGGTCTTGCGGCTTTACATCGGTCCGGATTCGTGCACGGTGCCCTGACATCGGCCGCCGTTGCGCTCACACCGGATGGGCGGCCGGTGCTCACCCGGCTCGTCGACAACTCTTCACCGATGCCGGCCGGGCAGGACGGCGACATGCTCCGGCGAGGCGATCTTCGAGCGCTCCGCGCGCTTCTCGATGAGGTCTTCTGCCGGTGTGCCCCCACCGACGATGTCGAAACATTGCTTCGCTGGGTCGACAGGACCATCGGTACGCCCGACGACGGTGAGTCGTTCTCTCGTCAGCTCGACCTCCGGCTCTTTGCTCTCGCCGAACCCCTTCCGGTCGACCTCGAGCCCGCGCCGTTTGTGA
>JAZQRG010000265.1:0-4669 GCA_045629445.1 Mycetocola sp.
CAACCCCGTCGTCGACGTCGAAGACGTCTCGATGATGCTCATGACCCTCGACAACGGTGTGCAGGCCAGCTACCAGCAGTGCCACTTCACCCCCGACTACTGGCGCAACTACACGGTCATCGGCACCGAAGGCCGGCTCGAGAACTTCGGCGACACCGCCGGCGGCACCGTCAAGGTCTGGAACCGCCGCCATGAATGGCAGGAGTCGGGTGACGCCGAGTACCCGATCGCGGGCGTCACGAGCGGACACTCGGATGCCGATTTGCTCACGATGACCGAATTCCTCAACCACGTGATCGACGGCACCCCGACCATCGTGTCGCCGGTTGCCGCCCGCGAAGCGGTCGCCGCTGGCTCGCTCGCCGCGGCATCCCTTCGCTCAGGCTCAGCGCCGATGACCGTCCCCGAGCTGACCCCCGCGATTCTCGACCACTTCACTTCTCGAACGATTCCCGCACCAACCGCACCAATCACACCACCCGCAACCACAACAGACACGCCCATTGAAAGGACCCTGTCATGAACAAGTCCACCTCCACCGCCCGGCGGCTCACCGCCGGTGTGGCCGCAGCCATGGGCCTTATGCTCGCGGTGAGCGGTTGCAGTTCGGATGCCGGATCCGGCGAAAGCGCCGAATACGGAGCCCCAGACAAAGACCTGAAGGCATCCATCACCTACGGCCTCTGGGACAAGAACCAGGTCTCCGCGATCGAAGAAAACATCGACGCGTTCAACGAGATCTACCCGAACATCGACGTGAACGTCAACGTCACTCCGTTCTCGGAGTACTGGACCAAGCTCCAGACACAGGGATCGAGCGAAACGCTTCCCGACGTGTTCTGGATGAACGGCCCGAACGTCGGCCTCTACGCCTCCAACGATCTCCTCGAGCCCATCGCTGGTGCGGTTGACGCCGGCGACATCGAGCTCGCGAACTACCCCGAGTCGCTCGTCGACCTCTACAACGTCAACGACACGCAGTACGGCGTTCCCAAGGACTTCGACACGATCGGCGTCTGGACCAACAAGGCACTGTTCGAGCAGGCCGGCGTCGAACTGCCGACCGAGGACTGGACCTGGGATGACTTCCAGGCCACAGCCGCAGAGATCTCGACCGCACTCGCGGGTGAAGGCATCTACGGCGCCGCAGGCGGAATGGACGGCCAGACCACCTACTACAACACCATCCTGCAGGCCGGCGGCACCGTGATCGACGGTGACACCTCCGGTTACGCGTCCGAGGGTTCACAGGCTGGCATCCAGTTCTGGACCGACCTCATCGCGAACGGCGGATCGCCCTCGATCCAGCAGCTCACCGACACGACCGCTGACCAGTGGTTCACCTCGGGCAAGCTCGCCATGTACTGGGGTGGCAGCTGGTTCCGCTCGGCACTGACCGACCTGCCGTTCTCCGGCGACATCACCGCACTTCCGCTTCCGCAGGGTGAAGAGCAGGCGACGGTCATCCACGGTGTTTCGAACGTTGTCTCCGCTTCGTCGAAGAACAAGCAGGCCGCGCAGGCCTTCCAGGTCTTCCTCGCCAGCGAAGACGCGCAGCAGCAGCAGGGTGACGCCGGCGCCATGATTCCGGCATACACCGGAACTCAGGATGCCTTCACCGCGTCGATGCCTGACGCCAACCTTCAGGTCTTCCTCGACGCTGTCGACTACTCGAAGCCGCTCCCGGTGAGCAACAACTCCGCAGTCTGGAACGCTTTCGAGGCCGAACTGCTCCCGCAGGCATTCTCCGGGGAGCGTCCGACCGAAGAAGTTGCAACCGAACTCGCCGAGAAGATGGACGCGGCTCTCGCCGAGGAGTAACCAGTGACATCAACCACGCACACTCCCGGCTCGCCCGCCTCGACCGGAAACGGTCGGGCGGCGCGAGCCGGGAGGGGCGGCCCACCGCCGACACCCCGCCGCCGCTTCGCCGGCGACGGCATCTGGCCCTGGCTCTTCCTCGCTCCACTCGTCGGCGGCATCTCCGTTTTCTACTTCTGGCCCATCCTGCAGACAGCGTTCTACTCGCTGACCGACTGGGGAGCCTTCGGTGGCTGGGACTTCGCCGGCTTCGAGAACTACATCAACCTGTTCGCCGATCCCGCGCTCTACCTCTCGTTCGGCAACACCCTGCTGTACACCGGCATCGTGATGCTCGGCATCCCGATCGCGGTCTTCCTCGCCAGTCTGCTGAACCTTCCGGGGCTGCGGTTCGCATCGCTCTACCGGGTGCTGTTCTTCCTGCCGTACGTTGCCATGCCGACCGCTGTCGCAATGGTCTGGCGCATCATCTTCAACGGCGACTTCGGTCTCCTCAACTACGGGCTCAGCTTCCTCGGCATCGACGGTCCGTACTGGATCAGCACCCCCGGTGCCGCAACGGTCGCCGTCGCGATCGTCGGCCTGTGGTCATCGCTCGGTTTCGCGATGATCGTCCTGGCCGCCGGACTCAAGAGCATCCCGCCCGAAATGTATGAGGCATCCGAACTCGACGGGGCGACCCGGTGGAGGCAGTTCCGCTCCATCACCGTGCCGCTGCTCACCCCGAGCATCTTCTTCATCTCGATCGTCACGATCATCTCGAGCTTCCAGGTCTTCGACCTCCTCTACGCGATCCTCGGCAGTTCCAACCCGGTCCTGCCCAAGAGCATGTCGCTCGTCTACTTCTTCTATCGCGAGGGCTTCGTGAACAACGACAAGGGCTACGCGGCGGCGATCGCCATGGTCATCTTCCTCATCATCGGAATCGTGACCGCGATTCAGTTCCGCTTGCAGAAACGGTGGGTCCAGGTTGACTGAGGCAGTGGCATCCGTTCGCGTTCCTCCCGCATCGAGGAGCGCAACGTCGGCACCCCGACGCCGCACCCGCCGTCGCGGCGGATCGCATGTCTTCGCGCACATCATCCTCGGTGGTGGCGGCCTGCTCATGGCCTTCCCGTTCGTGTGGCAGATCATCATGTCGCTGTCGACGAACGCCGAGGTGCAGAGCGTCACACCCGTGTTCTGGCCGGCCGAGCTGCAGTGGCAGAACTACGCTGCGGTGTTCACCCGCCTGCCGTTCCTGGAACAGCTCTCGACGAGCGTCGTGATCACGGTGATCCGAACGCTCGCGCAGATCCTGTTCTGCACGCTCGCCGGATATGCCTTCGCCCGCATGCGGTTCCGGGGGAGGGGCCTGCTGCTCGCGCTCGTGCTCTCGATCCTCATGGTGCCGTCGCAGGTGTACCTGCTGTCGCAGTACCAGATCGTGCAGAACCTGGGCCTGCTCAACTCGCTCGGCGGCCTGGTGCTGCCCGGCCTGTTCAGTGCTTTCGGCACCTTCCTCATGCGCACCGCGTTCCTCGCGATGCCCGTCGAGCTGGAGGAAGCGGCCAGACTCGACGGCGCAAACCCGTTCCAGGTTTTCTGGAAGGTCATGCTCCCACTGGCAGGCCCAACGATCAGCGTCCTCGCGATCACGACGGTGCTGTGGTCCTGGAACGAACTGCTCTGGCCACTCGTCGTCACAACCTTCAGTGATCGGATGCCGTTATCCGCCGGTTTGGCAACGCTCATCGGTGATCGCACCACCGACTACCCGGTTGTGATGGCCGCGAGCCTGCTCGCCATGGCGCCCGTGCTCATCATGTTCATCGTTCTGCAACGTCGAGTGATCGACGGCCTGGCCTCAAGCGGGCTCAAGTAAGCAGTATTCATTCTCGCAATTCCGTTCCACACAAAGCGTCAACCGAATCAAGGGGGATCCACCGTGCCACATCGAACAAATCGCAAGAAATTCATACCGATCACCATCGCGCTGGCGGGGATAGCCGCGTTGGCCATCCCGGCCGCCGCGACGGCTGCGCCGGGCGACGTCACCGTGACCTACGTGGCGAGCGGTGACACCATCGCCAACCCGGAGCGTGGCTTCTACCACCACACCGAAACCCACTATCGCGCGGATGGGTCCGGCTACGTGCCGCTCAACGGTGCGACGATCGGGGCGTTCCGGGCCGAAGGGATCACCCAGATCCTGCGGGTGTTCTACCTGGAGAAGTTCGTCAACACCCCGACCCTCGACCAGGCCTTCCTGGATCTTGTGCAGGCCGACTACGACACCGCTCGCGACGCTGGCATCTCGGTCATCACCCGATTCGCCTATGTGCAGGGCGGCGCCTGGCCGTACAACCCGCCATACGGCGGCGCCCCACTCAACATCGTGCTTGAGCACATTGAGCAGCTCACCCCGATCCTGCAGGCCAACGCGGATGTCATCCCCGTGGTTCAAAACGGACTCATCGGCCTCTGGGGCGAGGGCTACTACACCGACCACTTCGTCGCTGACCCGGCGAACCCCGGCGTGGTCACCGAACAGGACTGGGACAACCGGTCAGCCGTCACCCAGGCACTCCTTGAGGCGTTGCCCGAGAATCGGTCGGTGCAGGTGCGCACCATGCTCTCCAAGCAGGAACTCTTCGACGTGCCGACGGGTGCAGCGGGCGCTCTCACCCCGGCCCAGGCATACGACGGCAGCGATATCTCCCGCGTCGGTCACCACAACGACTGCTTCCTCGCCGCTCCCGATGACTGGGGCACGTTCCTCTCCGACCCGATCGAGCTCGACCAGCAGTACCTCGAAGCCGACAGCGCCTACGTGCCCATCGGTGGCGAGACCTGCAACGTCAACCCG
>JAZQRG010000266.1:0-7311 GCA_045629445.1 Mycetocola sp.
GCTTGGCCTCCGACTTGGTGATTCGGGCGTTTTGGCACGATTTGAGGATCGCTCAGTAATATGCTGCAGTCATCACTCGGTGCGTTACCCGACAGGACCGGATATGACTTCTACACTTGCGCCCAAAAACACCACCGCCCATCCACGACACGCCCAGGAGGCTCCCCTTAACCCCCTGCGGTACCACGCCATGATCAACCCGGCTCGGATCCCCGAACCGGCCTCCCGCCACCGGCGACGATTTCGGCCCGCTGCGCTCGCTGGCAGCATCGCCGCAGTCGCCGTAGCCGTAGTCGGCGCCGCCGTACTGTTCGGCCCTCGCCTGTTGGCGATGCTCATGGGCTAGGCGGGGCTGGACGAATCGTTCTCCCGCGACAAAACTGAAGTGACACAACCGGCGTGCACCGCGCCGGCCAGGCACGAGGACACGTCCATGGAGAATTCGCCTCTTCCCCAGCATCCTCTCGACGCGACGCTGGCGTCCGTCGACGGTGAAACCGTACTCACTCTGCAGCGCTTGTTGCCCGCACCGGCGAGCGACGTGTGGACGGCACTCACCGTTCGGCGACTCGTCGGCAGGTGGGCGCCCTATCGTCCATCCCGCGATCTCACAGAACCCGGGCGGGTGGAGCTGCCGGAGTCCCCCTCCCCGAGCACGGACGAGACCGGCAACCCCGGTGAATCCCGTGGCGAGGTCCTCAGTGTCGTTCCCGGGCGGATGCTGTCGCTGGAGTGGGGTGAGGACACGCTCGATTTCGAGGTGGTTCCGGCCAACGAGGGCACCCAGCTCCGGCTCAGTCATACTTTCAGCGATCCCGAAAACGCCGCCAGTTACGCGGCCGGCTGGCATATCTGCCTGACCGCGCTCGACGGCATCACCGAGGGAATCGACGTCCCGGCGGTGACCGGAGACAGGGCCAGGCTCTACGGCTGGGACGCGCTCCACGAGAAGTACGACGAACTCTTCGCTCGGAGCGACACATCGGGCTGAGGGCGCAGACGAAACGGCCGAACCGGGCACAAGCCCCAGTACGCTGGAACGGTGACCGGAATTCTGCATGATCCGACCTCGCGCGGCTTCGCGAGCGACAACTACGCCGGCGTCCACCCCGAGGTGCTCGACGCCATTGCCTCCGCGAATGGCGGCCATCAGGTGTCCTACGGCGCGGATGTCTACACCGCCCACCTGCAGGACGTGTTCGCCTCCCACTTCGGCGCCGGCGTCGAGGTGTTCCCCGTCTTCAACGGCACAGGCGCAAACGTCACGGCACTTCAGTCGATGCTTCCGCGGTGGGGCGCCGTCATCTCGGCATCGACGGCGCACATCAACGTCGACGAGGGCGGCGCTCCTGAGCGCGTCGGTGGCATCAAGCTGCTCACCGTCCCCTCCCCCGACGGAAAGCTCACCCCCGAACTCATCGACCGCGAGGCGTGGGGCTGGGGTGATGAGCACCGGGCACAGCCGCTCGTGGTTTCGATCACCCAGTCGACCGAGCTCGGCACCCTCTACTCGGTCGACGAGGTCCGTGCGATCGCCGACCACGTGCACGCCCGCGGCATGACCCTGCACATGGACGGCGCCAGGATCGCGAACGCGGCCGCGTCCCTCGGGGTGCCGCTTCGTGCGTTCACGACGGATGCCGGTGTCGACGTGCTCTCCTTCGGCGGCACGAAAAACGGCCTGCTGTTCGGTGAGGCCGTTGTCGTTCTCAACCCCGCGGCATCCGATGGTCTGATCTTCCTCCGCAAGCTCAACATGCAACTCGCGTCGAAGCTTCGGTTTGTGTCTGCCCAGCTCATCGCCCTGCTCGAGGGCGATCTGTGGCTGCGGTCGGCACAACACGCCAACGCGATGGCCGCGCGCCTTCGTGATTCGCTCGAGCAGCTCGTCGCGTCTGGCGCGATCACCGGCCTCGGCTTCAGCCAGCCGACGCAGGCGAACGCCGTCTTCGCCACACTGCCAACGGATGCCGCCAACCGGCTGCGCGAACGCTTCCACTTCTACGACTGGGATGCCACGAGGCACGAGGTGCGATGGATGTGTTCGTTCGACACCACCGAGGCCGACATCGACGCCTTCGTCGACGGCATTCGCGACGAGCTGTCGGTCCCGACGCACACGCCCGCGTAGCGCGCAACCCCGGGTTGGCCTTCTTGCGGACCCCAAAACCGCTTGCGATACTGACGCTGGCTCTCTCTTTCTGACGCGTCGAGATTCACCGCCGGCGATTCCGGGTCGGATCCAGGGGCGAACAAAGGGGGGTCTGATGACCGCGACAAACGCAAGCCGATCGATTCTGCGGCGCAAGCCGATCGAAGACATCGAAGAAGAGAACAAGCACAGCGGGCTGTCGAAGAGCCTCGGCCTGTGGCAACTGACCGCGATCGGCGTCGGCGGCATCATCGGCGTCGGGATCTTCTCCCTCGCCGGCCTCGTTGCTGCCGGCAGCGAAGGCGCACCCGGAGTCGGGCCGGCAGTGCTCATCTCGTTCCTCATCGCCGGACTCGCCTCGGCAGCTGCCGCGCTGTCGTACGCCGAGTTCGCCGGCATGATCCCGCGAGCTGGGTCCGCGTACACCTACGGTTATGTCGCGCTCGGCGAGATCATTGGCTGGTTCATCGGCTGGGACCTGCTCCTGGAGTACATCGCGATCGTGGCGGTTGTCGCGATCGGCATCTCCGGCTACTTCGAGGCGTTCCTCTCCGGCATCGGCATTGAGATGCCGGTCGCCCTCACGTCGACGTTCGACGAAGGCCGCGGTGGCGTGGTCAACCTGCCCGCGATCGTCGTCTGCCTCCTGGTGACCTGGATCCTCAGCCGGGGCACCAAAGCGTTCGGACGATTCGAACTCGTCGCCGTCGCCATCAAAGTGCTCCTCATCCTCTTCATCATCGGCCTCGGCGTCTTCTACATCGACACGGCCAACTACAACCCGTTCATGCCGAGCGGATTCGGGCCGGTCATCGCCGGTGCCGCAACAGTGTTCTTCGCCGTGTTCGGTTACGACGCCATGAGCACGGCGGCCGAGGAGTCGACCGACGGCAAGAAGCACATGCCGAAGGCGATCATCCTCTCGCTCATCATCGCCATGCTGCTCTACGTCGCGGCGACCCTCGTGCTCACCGGAATGCAGAACTACGAGAACATCTCGCCGACCGCGGGCTTCGCGTCAGCGTTCCAGAGCGTCGGCCTGCCGGTGATCGCAACCATCATCGCCGTGTTCGCCGTTCTGTCGATCCTCACGGTGATGCTGACGTTCCTCCTCGGCGTCACCCGGGTGTGGTTCTCGATGAGCCGCGACGGCCTCCTTCCCGCCTGGTTCTCCGGAACCGACAAGCACGGCACCCCACAACGCGTCACCTGGATCGCTGGACTGTCGTCGGCGTTCCTCGCCGGCGTCTTCCCGATCAAAGAGGTCGCTGACCTGACAAACATCGGCATTCTCGCGGCCTTTGTCGTGGTCTGCACCTCGGTGATCGTCTTCCGGTACAAGCGACCGGATGCTCCGCGCACGTTCCGCCTGCCCCTCATGCCGGTGGTTCCCGCGTTCGGCGTGCTGGCATCCGGGTTTCTGATGCTGCAACTGCACTGGGAGACCTGGGTGCGGTTCGGTGTCTGGCTCCTGATCGGGCTCGCCATCTACTTCTTCTACGGTCGCCGTCACTCGCTGATGAATCCAGACAGCCCGAGGCACCGGGTTGCCGCGACGCCGCCCGTCGAGTGACGGGTCCCCGCACGCGGTGATCGCTGACCGAGCGTAGGCTTGGACTCAGTGCTCCAGCGGGAAGGGAAGAATGCAGCCTGACCGTTACCGCTCCGATGGCATCCTCTTCGATCCTCGCGAGCTCGTCCGGTTCGGGCCGCACCTCGGTGCGCACAAGGTCGCTCTGCGGGTGGTGGTCTCCATCCTCGCTCCGCTGCTCGTTCTGCTCGCGATCGACCGGCTCGACCTCGCCGCGTATGCGCTGCTCGCCGCCCTTGCTTCGGTGTACGGACGAATGGCGCCGACCCGACAGCGGCTCAGCGTTCAGGCGGCGTTCGGACTCTGCCAGGTCACGCTCATCGTGCTCGGCGCGGCGCTTTCTGCTGCCGCTGCACCCGGCTGGCTGATTGTGCTGATCACCGCGATCGCGGCAGGGGTGGGAACGATGCTCGCGGACGCGCGGTCGTGGCGACCGGCGGGCAGCGTCTTCTTCGTGTTCGGACTCGGCGTTTCGGCGGCGGTTCCGACCGACTGGCCCGGGGTTGGGACTGCGGCCCTGCTCGCCTCCTCCGCACTCGCGTTCACGCTGCTCGTGACGCTGGTCTCCGGCGCAGGCAAGCAGGGGCTTCGCGCCAGACGGCGGCTCGCGGGTCAACCAACGGGGTCGTACCCGGCGCTTGCCCGGCCTGCGCCGAACTGGCGGATCATCCTGACCCACGCAGCCATGTGCTTCGTCGGCGCCGGAATCGCTGGCGGTATCGCGCTTTCACTTGGCTGGCAGCATCCGTACTGGGCAATGGTCTCCGCCGTCGTCCCTGTCGTCGGGACAAGCACGTCCGGACAGCTCATTCGCGGCAGCCACCGTGTGCTCGGAACCTTGATCGGACTGGTCGTTGCTGTGCTTCTCTTTGGCTGGCAGCCGCAGGGGCTGCTGCTCGTGCTGATCCTGGTGGCGCTGCAGGCGGGGACCGAGCTCGTCGTGATGCGCAACTACTCGTCTGCGCTGCTCTTTCTCACACCGCTCACCATCGGGATGGCGCTCCTCAACGGCCCGGTACCGATCCTGCCGCTCGTGATCGACCGAGGCCTGGAGACCGTGGTCGGGGTCGCCGTTGCCGCTGTCCTCATCGTCGCCACGCACCGGGTTCGGCACCCGGTTAACACCGGAGGAGCTTAGGCGAACCGCTCCGCCAGCCGGGCCGAGAGCATGTCGAACTCCGCGTCGACAACGCGCCGCGTGGCATCCGCGTCGTACCAGTCGATAATCTCGCGTGCGCCGTCTTCGAAGAAGGTGGACTGACGGAAATCGGGCACGAGTGCCTTGAGTTTGCTGTTGTCGAAGACCATCGAGTGGGCCTTGTCGCCGAGAAGTCCCGGCCCAAGTTCCGGCGAGGCAGAGGCGATGGCGTCGCTTGGCACGTGGACGAGCACCGGGTCGACACCGGCGGCGCGACCGAGCGCGGCATAGATCGCATCCCAGGTTGGTGCCTGGTCGCCGGTGATGTGGAACGTGTCGCCGATCGCCGCCTGCCGCCCGAACAGCCCGACGAATCCGACGGCGAAGTCGCGCGTGTGCGTGATCGTCCACTGGGTGGTCCCGTCGCCGTGCACGATGACGGGCGCGCCGCGTCGCATCCGGTCAATGTCGGTCCAGCCGCCGAGGGTTGGCAGCGCGGTCCGGTCATAGGTGTGCGACGGTCGCACGATGGTAACGGGGTAACCGGATGTCCGATATTCGGCAACGAGGACGTCCTCGCAGGCGATTTTGTTGCGCGAGTACTCCCAGAACGGGTTGCGCAGCGGTGTGGACTCGGTGACCGGGGAGTACGCGGGCGGCTTCTGGTACGCCGACGCGGAACTGATGAAGACATACTGGCCGGTGCGGTCGCGGAACGTGTCGAGATGCAACTGGTCCGGCGTGAAGGTCAGGAAGTCGGCGACCACGTCGAAGCGGCGATTGCCGATCGCGTCGCTGAGCGATTCGGCGTCGCGAACGTCGGCCTCGAGGACTTCGACGTCCGGGCCGAGCGGGCGGTTCCTCGACCGGCCACGATTGACCACTGTGACGTTCCAGCCGCGTTCAGCGGCGAGCGCCACCGATGCGCTGCTGATGATTCCGGTACCGCCAAGAACGAGGACACTCTGGGAAGACATGTCGACCAGTCTGTCAGGATCGCCCCGCGAGTGGTGAGTTTTGCATGGGTTGCGCGACTGATAACCCCCGCAAAGTCAGTACCTCGCGGTCAGGTTACTCCCTGTTTCATCCCGATTTAGAGCGGTCCGCCCGCCAGACCTAACGTCGAAGAATGACCGCGCCAGAAGCATCCGCCCCCACGATCTCGAACCTCCTCGCGGAGACGCGGCGTTACCCGGCACCTGAGGAGTTCGCGGCGCAGGCAAACTTCTCGGCGAGCGACTGGGCGAAGGCGGATGCCGATCCGGTTGCGTTCTGGGCGGATGCCGCTTCCCGGCTCGATTGGGCGGAGCCGTGGCACACGACCCACAGCTGGGAGCCGGTGGCTGAGGGTGCGGACGGCGAGTTGACGGTTCCCAGGGCCGAGTGGTTCGCCGGCGGGAAACTCAACGTCGCCGTGAACTGTGTTGACCGGCACGTTGAAGCGGGCAACGGCGACAAGATCGCACTGTACTTCGAGGGGGAGCCGGGCGACCGTCGCGCGATCAGCTATGCCGAGTTGCAGCGCGAGGTGTCGAAGGCGGCGAATGCACTGACCGAGCTCGGGGTCGAGGAGGGCGACCGGGTGGTTATCTACCTGCCGGTGATTCCGGAGACCATCATCGCGACGCTCGCCGTTGCGCGGATCGGTGCCATTCACTCGCTCGTCTTCGGTGGATTCAGCGCCGAGGCCCTGCGGTTCCGGGTTGAAGACACCCGGGCGAAGCTGCTCATCACCACAGACGGGCAATTCAGGCGCGGGTCGGCCGTTGCCGTGAAGGACAACGCCGACGCTGCGGTCGATGGGGTGCCAAGCATCGAGCATGTACTCGTCGTTCGGCGCACCGGCGACGCGACGCCGGACATCGCCTGGACATTCGGACGCGATGTCTGGTGGCACGACACCGTCGACGTGGCATCCGATGTCCATGTTCCGAAAGCGTTCGACGCTGAGACGCCACTGTTCATCATCTACACCTCGGGCACGACCGGGAAGCCGAAGGGTCTCGTGCATACCTCGGGCGGTTACCTCACGCAGGCGTCGTGGAGCCACTGGGCGATCTTCGACGCGAAGGCCGACGACGTGCACTGGTGCACCGCCGATCTCGCATGGGTGACCGCGCACACCTACGAGTTCTACGGGCCGCTGTCGAACGGGCTCACCCAGGTGATCTACGAGGGCACACCGAACTCCCCGCACACCGCACGGCACTTCGAGATCATCGAGCGCTACGGGGTGACGACCTACTACACGGCGCCGACGTTGATCCGCACGCTCATGACCTGGTTCCCCGACGGGGTGCCCACGAAATATGACCTCTCGTCGTTGCGGCTGCTCGGCACCGTCGGCGAGGCGATCAACCCGGAGGCCTGGATGTGGTTCCACACCCACATCGGTAGTGGCACGGCGCCGATCGTCGACACCTGGTGGCA
>JAZQRG010000267.1:0-6114 GCA_045629445.1 Mycetocola sp.
CGCCGAGGCCGCCGACGCCGGTGTGCGCATCATCTCCTCGCTCGACGAGCTGTAGCCGCGCGCACTGAACGACCCCCGAAGTTCAGTGTGCGCAAATGTACCTCAGCCGACCCCCTCGGGGCACTTTGCGCGCACTGAACCACGGGCATCCGCTCGCCGCACTCACCTGCCAACACCCCGGCATCCGTTGCCCGCCCCAACGACAACGGGCCCGCCCTCCGAAGAGAACGGGCCCGCTGTGACGGTGAACTACTGGACGTCTTCGTCGACCCAGTCGAACGATTTCGTGACAGCCTTCTTCCACAACCGCAGAGTGCGGTCGCGCTCGTCGGCGTCCATCTTGGGCTCCCAGCGCTTGTCTTCCTGCCAGTTGCCGCGGAGGTCGTCGAGGTTCTCCCAGAAGCCGACCGCGAGTCCGGCAGCGTACGCCGCGCCGAGTGCGGTGGTCTCCGCAACGACCGGTCGCACAACGGGAACGTTGAGGATGTCAGCCTGGAACTGCATGAGCGCATCGTTCTGCACCATGCCGCCGTCAACCTTGAGCTCCGTCAGGTCCACACCCGAGTCAGCGTTGACCGCGTCGAGGACCTCACGGGTCTGGAACGCGGTGGCTTCGAGCGCTGCCCTCGCGATGTGACCCTTGTTGACGAACCGTGTGAGACCGACGATGACGCCGCGTGCCTCAGGCCGCCAGTACGGCGCGAAGAGTCCCGAGAACGCTGGCACGATGTACACGCCACCGTTGTCGTCGACCGTCGTCGCGAGGGTCTCGACCTCGGGAGCCGAGTTGATGAGGCCGAGGTTGTCGCGCAGCCACTGGATGAGCGATCCCGTGACGGCGATCGAGCCTTCGAGCGCGTAGTGCGGCTTCGCGTCACCGAGCTTGTAACCCAGTGTCGTGAGCAGCCCGTTCTTCGAGTGCACGATCTCTTCACCCGTGTTGAAGATGAGGAAGTTACCGGTGCCGTAGGTGTTCTTGGACTCACCCGTGTCGAAAGCGGCCTGGCCGAACGTCGCGGCCTGCTGGTCGCCGAGGATGCCGGAGATCGGCGTCTCGCGGAGAAGGCTGTGGCTGTGCGCGTGCCCGTAGACCTCGCTCGACGACTTGATCTCAGGGAGCATCGACCGCGGCACGTTGAACGCCGCAAGAATCTCGTCGTCCCACTGCAGCGTCTCGAGGTCCATGAACAGTGTCCGGCTCGCGTTGGTGACGTCGGTAACGTGGACGCCGCCATCGGTGCCACCGGTGAGGTTCCAGAGCACCCAGCTGTCGGTCGTCCCGAAGAGCAGGTCGCCGGCATCCGCCTTCTCGCGTGCACCTTCGACGTTTTCGAGGATCCAGACGATCTTGGTGCCGGAGAAGTAGGTCGCAAGCGGGAGCCCGACGGTCGGCTTGAACCGCTCGACGCCACCGTCGGCAGCGAGACGGTCAACGATCGACTGGGTGCGGGTGTCCTGCCAGACGATGGCGTTGTAAACGGGCTTTCCGGTGGTCTTGTCCCAGACAACGGCGGTTTCGCGCTGGTTCGTGATACCGACGGATGCGATGTCGTGGCGAGTCAGGTTCGCCTTGGAGAGCGCCTGTCCGATGACCTCACGCGTGTTGTTCCAGATCTCCGACGGGTCGTGCTCCACCCAGCCCGCCTTCGGGAAGATCTGCTCGTGCTCGAGCTGACCGGTCGAGATGATCGATCCTGACTTGTCGAAGATGATCGCACGGGTGCTTGTGGTCCCCTGGTCGATCGCGATGATGTAATCCGCCATGTCGTACTCCTTTGTATGTGTGTTTCGTAATTTCGGGTTAGTTCGAGTTCGTGCGGAACCACGGCGCTGCCGGAGCGGCGCCGTGGTTCCAGGGGACAGTTAGACCACGGGAAGCAGGACCAGCGATGCCCACCCTGCGATCGCTCCACCGAGAAGAGGTCCGACGACGGGAACCCACGCGTAGCTCCAGTCGCTCGATCCCTTGCCCTTGATGGGAAGGATCGCGTGCGCAATACGGGGAGCAAGGTCTCGAGCGGGGTTGATCGCGTATCCGGTTGGTCCACCGAGCGAGATACCGATCGCCACAACGACGAGGGCGACGGGCAGCGCACCGAGCGCGGCGAGGCCCGCCGTTTCACCCTGGCGGCCGAAGGAAACCACGGCGAAGACGAGCACGAACGTACCGACGACCTCCGTGATGGTGTTCCAGGCGTAGCTGCGGATTGCCGGGCCGGTCGAGAACACGGCGAGCTTCGCCGCCGGGTCCTCCGACTCGTCAAAGTGCTGCTTGTAGGAGACGAAGACGAGAACCGCACCGATGAATGCACCGAGCATCTCTCCGCCGAAGTAGGTGAACGTCGACGCGAAGTCGACGGGGATGCCGGGAACGAACTCTTCGTTACCCGCGGTGATGAGACCGACAGTCACCGCCGGGTTCAGGTGAGCACCCGAGAGATAGGCGGCGAGAACACCGACGAACACAGCGAGACCCCAACCGAAGTTGATCAGGAGCCAGCCGCCGTTGAAACCCTTCGTCTTTGACAACACCACGTTGGCGACAACGCCACCACCGAGCAGGATAAGGAGCGCCGTTCCCACGACCTCCGAGAGGAAGATTTGCCCTAAAGTAATGTCCACGTTGACCTCCTAAATTAACCGAGGGATCCGAAAGCCCCCGGATAGGGGTGTATTTCGATCTCCTGTGAAACGTACCGACGATCAACGGTGGGTGACAAGGGCATAACGTGAGAATGCGTGCAGTTATTGCCCGTGCCCGAACCGGTTACGGGTTCGACACCGTCAGAGGAGCATCGAGCACGACACCGTGGTCTGACGCAAGAAGCGTCTGAGCGGCAGCGATCTGTCGGTGCGTCTCGTCGTCTGTCCAGTGAAGGACGGGCGAGAGGATGCCGGCGAGCTCGGTCAGTAGTCCGCTCGAGACCTGCCCGGTGAAGGCCAGGCTCGTCCGGCGCTGAAGGATGTCGGTGAGGTGCACAACCGACTCGGTGCGGGCGATCCGCTCAATTTCCTGGATGCTGTACTCCGGCGCGAACCGAAGAGGCGTGTCACCGGACTCGGCAAGTTCCTCGATGATCGCGCTCGCGCGCATGCCGTATCGCTCGATCAGCTGTTCTGCGCGTGCCCTGCCGACCTCGCGGGAGTTGTCGGCGATCCAGACCTTCATCGCGGCATCCGTCTTAGGGAAGCCGACGCCGCCCCCGATGGGCATTCCGAGTGTCGACACCGTTCGTGTGCTGCCGAGAAGTGCAAGCACGTCGTTCGTGAGGTGCCCGGCGAGCGCACGGAACGTGGTCCACTTGCCGCCGACGAGGCTGAGCATCGTCGACACGCCGAGCTCCGACGGCACGAGGCGGTAGTCGCGCGACACGAAGCCGGGAGCGAGGTCACCGTGGCCGGGAAGCGGGCGGATGCCACTGAACCGGTACACAATTTCGCTGCGGTTCACCGGAACGTCGGGGAACACGTGCTCGATGAGCTCGAAGAAGTAGTCGATCTCTTCGTCGGTGCAGACGGCCTTCTCGCGCGGGTCCGCCTCGAGGTCGGTTGTTCCGACCATGACCTTGCCCTTGAGCGGGTAGATGAGCACGATGCGCCCGTCCTTGTGCTCGAAGAAGATCTCCCGGCCGCCGGTGGCGGCGAGCAGCGCGGGGTTGTCGAGCACGATGTGCGAACCCTTGGTGCCGCCCATGAGTGCGGTGTCCTGGCCGAGTGCCGCGTTCGTGAGGTCGGTCCATGGCCCTGACGCGTTGATCACAACGTCAGCGGTCATGACGAATTCTTCGCCGTTGACCGTGTCACGGAGCCGCACCGAGCCGCTCTCGACGCCGACAGCCTCAACGTAGTTGGCCGCGCGGGCGTGCGGACCAGCGGCGAGTCCGTCGTGGAGCACATCGAGCGCGAGACGCTCGGGGTCGTGCACGGATGCATCGAAGTAGGTCGCGGTGTACTTGATGCCATCGTTGAGCTTGGGAAGCGCCTTCAGCGCCTTCTTCTTTCCGACGAAGCGGTGGCGGGGAACGGTACCGCCGTCGCGGGAGAATGCGTCGTAGAGCGTGAGGCCCACCTTGATGAGCAGCGCGCCGCGTTCCTGCGGCTTGCCCTGCTTGTGGGTGAGGAAGCGCATCGGCGCGCTGATGATGCCGGAGAAGGTCGAGAAGATCGGCACCGTCGTCTCGAGCGGCTTGACGTAGTGCGGTGCGATCTTAATGAGCCCGTTGCGCTCGGTGACCGATTCCTTGACGAGCCGGAACTCGCCGTTCTCGAGGTAGCGGATGCCGCCGTGAATCATGTGGCTCGACGCGGCGGATGCCCCGGAGCAGTAGTCATTGCGCTCGACCAGCGTGACGTCGACGCCCTGCAGCGCGAGGTCGCGGAACGTCGCCAGTCCGTTGATGCCGCCGCCGATGATGAGCACCTTCGAGTTCGGGTGCGCGCGAAGCGCCTCAACGCTCGCCCTGCGGTCAGCCCGGCGCGTTGTGTTCTCGTTCATCGGTGGTGACTCCTTGTGCTGATGCCGGTGGAAAAGCGCAGCGACGACGGCGTGACAACCGCGGTCGTGCTTATTCGCTCCTCAGATTCTTCGGCTATATTCACTTCTGTGCAAACTCAGTGCACAAACGTGCAAGGAGAGACACATGAACACCGCATCGGCCGCCGCCCTGTCACCGAAGACGCGGGACGCCCTGACGGCCGCGCAGCTCTACTACCTCCAGGACCTGACGATGGAGGCCATCGCGCACGAGTTGCACACGTCACGCTCATCGGTGTCGCGGCTTCTCGGGCACGCCCGCGAGACCGGGCTCGTCGAGATCCAGGTGAAGTCACCGCTCGACATGCCACGTCAACTCGAAGGTGACATCCGGTCCCGGTTCGGAGTCGTCGCGCACGTTGTCCCGGTTCCTGATCAGACCAGCGCCGTCGATCGTCTCGAACGCGTCGCGATCTCCGCTGCACGAATTCTCGGTGGCTTCTTCGACTCCAACATGTCGATGGGCGTCGCCTGGGGTTCAACGATGAGCGCGCTGTCCCGCCACCTGCTGGCCAAACCCACTCACAACACCTCGATCGTCCAGCTCAACGGCGCCGCCAACCCACGCACGACCGGGCTGCTCTACGCGAGCGAGATCCTGCAACGGTTCGGAGCCGCATACGGATCGACCGTCCAGCAGTTCCCCGTGCCCGCGGTCTTCGACGATCCGGCGACGAAGGCAGCGCTGTGGCGTGAGCGCAGCATCAGCCGGGTTGTCGACATGCAGAACGACCTCGACGTAGTCGTGTTCGGTCTCGGGTCGCCGTTTGCCGGGGTCCCAAGCCACGTGTACATCGGCGGCTACCTCGACGACGAGGACTTCGCCGAGCTCAAGGGCGCCGGCGTTGTCGGTGACATTGCCACGGTGTTCTACCGCGAAGACGGCTCGACCGACGGCATCCAGCTCAATGAGCGCTCGAGCGGACCGAGCATCGAGGTACTCAAGGCAACAGTACGTCGCGTCTGCGTCGTCGCCGGCGAGTCCAAACTGCAGAGCCTGCGCGGTGCACTTGCCGCCGGCCTCGTCACCGACCTCATCGTCGACTCCGGCACCGCGCGAATGCTGGTCAGCTGACGCGCGTCATATTCCGACGGGAATAGATCGACGCTCACCGGGTTGACCTACGATAGAAACAAGAAAACGTGCTCCGGGGTCGGTGAAAGTCCGAACCGGCGGTGATAGTCCGCGAGTCGTCCGCAGCAATGCGGCTGATTGAGCTGGTGAAACTCCAGCACCGACGGTAATGGGTTGTGAAAGCAACGCTCAGTCCGGATGGGAGGCAGCACGCGCGACACTCGGCGTGAGCCGGGTGGCGCGGCTCGAACGGCGCTACCCGCCGATCGTGTACCCCGGGGCTCGCCTGAGACGAGAGTGATCCCGATGGGCACGAGCGATACCACCGAAGCGGCACAGTTCGCTCACGCCGTGGCTCTCGACGACGCCATGCGCCGCGCCTTCGACCTCGCCCGCCGCGGACCGGCCCGCGGCATCAACCCGCAGGTCGGGTGTGTGATTCTGGATGCCGCCGGTCGCGGGATCGCGGGAGGCTGGCACCGCGGCGCCGGCCCGGCGCACGCGG
>JAZQRG010000268.1:0-1619 GCA_045629445.1 Mycetocola sp.
ATCCGTCCTGGACGCAAGTCGTCAAGACTGTCGCACCGGAGCAGCCCGAACTGAAACGGGTGCTCGGACCCGGCCTGTTGCTCCTGTTCATCGTCGGCGACATCCTCGGCACGGGCATCTACGCGCTCACCGGGCAGGTCGCGGCCGAGGTCGGGGGTGCCGCCTGGCTGCCGTTCCTGCTCGCCTTCGCTGTGGCAACGGTGACAGCGTTCTCGTACCTCGAACTCGTGACGAAGTTCCCGCAGGCTGCCGGTGCCGCGCTGTATACGCACAAGGCATTCGGCATCCACTTCTTCACCTTCATCGTATGTTTCATCGTGATGAGCTCGGGTATCACCTCGGCGTCGACGGCGTCCCGTGCGTTCGCGGCCAACCTCGCCGTGGCGTTCACCCTGCCAGACGACACCGTGCTGACCATGTTGATCGCACTCGCGTTCATTCTGCTGATCATGCTGGTCAACCTGCGCGGTGTTGCCGAGAGTGTCTGGCTCAACGTGCTCCTGACCCTCGTTGAGCTGTCCGGTCTGCTCCTCGTGATCCTCATCGGCATGTGGGCGATCGCCGGCGGCAACGCCGACTGGTCGAGGGTGGTCGCCTTCGAAACGCCGGACGACAAGAACGTCCTGCTCGCGGTCAGCACAGCGACGTCGCTGGCCTTCTTCGCCATGGTCGGCTTCGAGGACTCGGTGAACATGGCAGAGGAGACCAAGGATCCGAGCCGCATCTTCCCGAAGATGATGCTGGGTGGACTCGGCATCGCCGCTGTGATCTACGTGCTGGTGTCGATCACCGTTGTTGCCCTCGTCCCGATCGGGGACCTCGTTGGCAGCGAGACCCCGCTCGTCACAGCGGTTGAGGCTGCGGCGCCCGGCTTCCCGATCAATGCGCTGCTGCCGTTCATCTCCATGTTCGCGGTCGCCAACACCGCGCTGAACAACATGATGATGGCGAGCCGCCTGCTCTACGGCATGAGCCGACAGAACGTTCTCCCGCCGTTCCTCTCGAAGGTGGCTCCCAAACGCCGCACCCCGTGGGCGGCAATTCTCTTTACGAGCGCCCTCGCCGCCGGCCTCATCATCTACGTCTCACTCGACGCGGAGGGTTCGATCGTCGCCCTCCTCGGTGGAACGACATCGCTCCTGCTGCTCACCGTGTTCGCGGTGGTCAACGTCACTGTCCTGGTGCTCCGGCGCCAGCCCGTCGAGCACAAGACGTTCCGCACACCCGTCGTGCTGCCCGTCATCGGTGCCATCACGTGTCTGTACCTGGTGCTGCCGTGGACCTCGGGCCGACCGGGCGGGCAATACTGGATCGCGCTCGTGCTCCTCGCGATCGGCATCGTGCTGTGGGTCGTAGAGCGCATCTACACCGCTCGAAAACGTGCCCGCACCTAGACTGTCGCGCTGAGAATACGGCAGGCACGATTGACGGATGCCGTGGGCACGTTGCCCGGACACAAACGGTCGCGGTTTCACAAGATTGTGCAACCGTTTCTGGCCGAGCAGCGCCTGTCCAGCCGTTTCTGGCCGAGCAGCGCCTGTCCAGCCGGTTCTGGCCGAGCAGCACTCGAGTGACACCGGCATAACACAGCGCAGGGCGCCCCGGCCGTGTGGCCAGGA
>JAZQRG010000269.1:0-4950 GCA_045629445.1 Mycetocola sp.
GGACACGAGATGCCGATACGACTGCATCGCGCTTGACCCCTACGACTGGCGAGGCTGGGCATGACCGCCCTCGACTGGACACCTGACCCGCAACCCTGGTGCGCCACGTGCTGTGCCGTACCTGCTGGGTGCACGTGTCCCGAGGTGGTCAGTGTGCCGGCGAACATACGCGAAGGGATGGGCCGCGAGTGAGGGTGTGCATCGAGGTCGGATGCGCCACGCTCACTGATGCCACCAGATGCCAGGTGCACACGCGAGCCAAGGACAAGGCGCGAGGTACACGACAGCAACGTGGGTACGACGCAGCACATGATGCCAAGCGTGCCGAGTGGCAGCGCCGCATTGACAGCGGTGCTGCTATCAACTGCTGGCGCTGTCACAAGCCCATCGCCAAGCCGTGGCACCTAGGGCACTGCGACATCGACCGAAGCATCTATCACGGTCCCGAGCACGAGCGATGCAACACGGCGACGAGCGGACGAACAGACTGCCCTCACGAGTCGCATCCTCGTATATCACCAGACGGGTAAAGGGTGCCCCGGGGCCCAGGGGGGTGGGCCCAGCGCACGCCCCACCGGGACCGAGGGGGAGAGGTCGCCGATGTGCGACGAACGCAAACATTCCGGGTTACCCGCCCCATGAGATAAAGCGGCCCCCGCGAGACGGCAATCCCCGGGGGCCTGGCCGACTGCTTTAGGAGTCGACATGGACCACGATACGTGCCCTATCTGTGAAAGCGCGGACCTACCCAAGCGGGCCACTGGGCCGAGAGCTACTTACTGCTCCCTCAAGTGTCGACGAGAGGCAGCTCGCCTGCGCGGGTTTGAACTCCGCAGGGACTCTAGGGCTACTCGACCCGACGTCATCCGCACGTGCAGCACTTGCGCGGAGACTTTCTTGGCGCCGACCAAGAGGGGGCGCCCTCCGAAGTACTGCTCGAAGGCATGCGTGCCCAACGTGCGGGACAGCAAGACGCGCATCTGCGGACTAGAGGGCTGCGAGAAGCCTCTGCGCGCCAAGGGGTTGTGCGGATACCACTACAACCGCGCGAACTACTCCTGGCGCGAGCGGTCGGGAAACCCCGAGACTCGCAGGAAGCGACTGCGGGCCAAAACCCAACAGCGTCGAGCAGCAGCGTCCGACCCGAGGGCGGAGCGAATCTGTCGGGACGACGTCGGTGAGCGCGATAACTGGCTGTGCGGACTCTGCGGCGAGAGCGTCGATAACGAGACCCGCTGGCCCGAAGCAATGAGTCCATCGCTCGACCACATCCTGCCCTTGTCGCGAGGCGGACTGCACCAGATGTCGAATGTTCAAATCGCACACCTGGCCTGCAATATGGCCAAGGGAAACCGGGTCCAGCAGGTAACACCAAGCAAAGCCGGATAGCGCGACGCCACTCCGGCCACCGATTCGGCGCGATGCCGTTGAGGAGTGATCCCGATGACCAGTGGTGGCACTCGAAACCGCAACCGACTCCCCGACCCCAACTCTGGGCGCTCTGAGCGCCGTGGTTATTCACTGTCCGCACTCCCGGCCGAAGGATTCACGGGAGCCGCACCGGAGTTCCCGCTCCCGGACGCGTCAGGACGCGAATTGGACGTCTGGGCCGACGCCTGGACATCGCCGCAGGCGTTCGCCTGGGCGCAGCCGTCCGAGAGGTGGCGCATCCCAACTGTCGCCATGTGGGTGCGCGTGAAGGTGCGGTGCGAAGACCCGGAAGCGGGCGCCGCGCTGTACGCGCAGCTCCACCGCTTCGCCGACCAGGTTGGCATGACCTCTGCGGGGCTGGCGGAGATGGGCTGGGCTATCGCCACGGACGAGGTCGCAGAGAAGCGCGCCAAGAACGATGGCACCGGTACCCCCGCTAAGGCGAAGTCGTCTCGTGACCGCATGAAGGTCGTCAAGCCCGATGGAGCCTGAGCCGCTCACTATCGACTTTGATCCTCTGCAAACGCTCGGCTTTCTACGCGTTGACTGGATCGAGGCTCACTGCCGCGTTCCTGGCGGCGTGTATGAGGGTGAGCCTCTGGTCTTCAATGGCTGGCAGTTGTTCTGCTCGGTGAACCATCACCGCATTCGTGAGGATGCGGTTGTTGATCCGCGCAGGGTATTGCAGCCGTTCACGTATCGCCGCTCGGTGGTTGTTGGGCCGCAGAAGTGCGGCAAGTCCCCTTGGGGTGCCGGCGAGCTGCTGTGCGATGCGGTTGGTCCGTCGCTGTTTGCTGGCTGGGCCCAGGGCGGCGAGGTTTACCGGTGCGAGGATCACGGCTGCGGCTGCGGCTGGGAGTACGAGTACGAGGCCGGCGAGGCGATGGGTATCCCCCGCCGTAAGTCGCTGCTTGGTTTGCTCGCGTTCGCCGAGGATCAGACGCAGAACGTGTATGAGCCGATGCAGACAATGGTCGCTTCGGGCCCGCTCGAGGGTCTGATTAAGGTCCGCGAGGGCTTCTTGAGGCTTCCGAACCGGGGCATGATCCTGCCGATGACGGCTGCGGCTAAGTCGAAGCTTGGTAAGCCGCTGACTGGCGCCCTGGGCGACGAGTCGGGTCTGTACACGAAGTCGAACAAGGTTCTTGACACGTGGCAGACGATCCGCCGAGGAGTGGCGGGCATGCAGGGCCGCACATTGGAGCTCACTAACCCGTGGGACCCGATGGAGAATAGTGCGGCCCAGCAGGCTTTTGAGTCTCGCCGTCCTGACATCTTCCGGTATTACCGGAAGCCGCCAAAGGATCTTGACTACAAGAAGAAGCGCGACCGCGAGAAGATCCACCGGTACGTCTATGCGGATAGCCCTTGGGTTGATACGAAGTCCGCGATCGACCCCGAGGCCGCCGAGCTGATCGAGACTGATCCGACGCAGGCTGAACGCTTCTTCGGTAACCGCCTGGTTCAGGGCCTTGGGTCGTTTTTGTCTGAGGCGATCTGGGATGAGCAGGTCAGCGCGCTCGAGGTTGATCCGGGCGCTGCCATCTGCTTGGGTTTCGATGGCTCGAAGTCGGGCGATTGGACGTCCTTCCGCGCGGAGACGATGGATGGTCACCGCTTCACTCCGACCTATGGCCCGGATGATCGTCCGACCGTCTGGAATCCGGCCGAGTGGGGCGGTCAGATCCCTCTTGGTGAGGTTCGGGCCGCTGCGGCCGAGTTGTTCGAGAAGTACGTCGTGGTCCGGTTCTATCCGGACGACGACCCCATTTGGATGACTCAGGTTCAGGATTGGGCGCTCGAGCACGACGAGAAGGTCGTCCTTCCGTTCAGGACGGGCACGATTCACCGCATGCACCCGGCGCTGGAACGGTATCGCACCGATCTGACCGAGGGCACGACGACGCACGACGAGTGCCCGATGGCGAAGACGCACGCGTTGAACGCGCGCAAGGTCGCGAAGCCTGGCGACAAGTTCATCCTCGGCAAGCCGTCCGAGCATCAGAAGATCGACGTTCTCATGGCTGACGTCTTGGCCCATCAGGCCGCTTGCGATGCCCGAGCTGAGGGCTGGGTCGAGAACACGGGCCCGACCATCTTCTTCCTTGACTGACTGACTCGACCTTAGGAGGCCGCGTGACTCTCGCCGACTCCGAGGTCGAACTGTTGAACAACCTCCAGCGGGGGCAGGTTCGTCGTCATCGCAAGGATTTGCTGAATGAGCGGTATCGCGAGGGTGAGGCTCGCATTGAGCACCTCGGCATGGCGATTCCGCCTGAGATGCGCCGGTTCATGGTGTTCATCAACTGGTGTGACACGTTGGTTACGTCGCACACGGATCGCCAGCAGGTTCGCTCGATCATCCTCCCCGGCGAGGAGGAGACCGATCCGGCGCTTCGTGCGATCTGGGACGGCTCGAACATGGACACGCAGTTGTCGATGTTCTCTGATGACTCGTGGACGTACGGCCGCTCGTTCCTGTCGTTGGGTACGAATGAGGATGATGAGTCGCGCCCGCTGATTCGTGCCGAGTCGCCGATGGAGATGTCGGCTCAGGTGGATATTCGTCGCCAGATGATGACGGCGGCGGCTCGGTTCTACAAGAACGCCGAGGGTGTCAGTTCGGCGGTTCTGTATCTGCCGGATGTCACGATCTGGGTTGAGCGTCGCAACGGCAAGTGGTTCGAGCTGGACCGTGATGAGCATGACCTTGGCGTTGTGCCGGTCATCATGCATCTGCACCGTCGCCGCTCTGGCCGATGGATCGGTAAGCCCGGTATCGACATCGTGATCCCGCTGGTTGACGCGGTGACTCGCTCGATGACGAACCTCCAGTTTGGCCAGGAGGCGGCCGGCATCCAGCGCGTCTTCATGACTGGTGTCGCGGCCGGCGATTTCGTCGACAAGCAGGGCAAGCCGATTCCGAAGTTTGAGGCGTACTGGAACGCGATTCACACGCTGACAAGCAAGGACGCGAAGGTCGGCCAGTTGTCGGCTGCGGACTTGAAGAACTTCGAGACTGCCGTGAACGTAAACGGCAAGCTGGCTGCGTCGTTGACGAAGCTCCCCCCGGACTATTTCGGCATCACGACCGCGAATCCTTCGACGGAGGGCGCCATTCGTGGCAACGAGGCTCGCCTGATTCGCAGTGTCGAGAACTTCAATGCTCAGGTGGCTGATCCGCTCGGCTGGGCGATGGCGCTCGCGGTGCGGATGGCTACTGGCGAGGAGATCGTGGGCAACCGAGTCAAGGTTGACTTCTTCGACCCTGCCACCCCGACTGTCGCGCAGCGCATGGACGCGGTGACGAAGGCCAAGGCGACGGGGATTCTGTCGCGTGAGGGCGCTTGGGACGAACTGGGTTGGTCCGAGCCCCGCAAGGCCAAGGAGCGCGCCTACTTCGCCCAGGAGCGCGAGGATTCCACTGATCCGACGTTCGAGCGGGTCGCGCGCGACTTGCGGTTGAACGATGTCGATTCCTGAAGCGGCACAGCAGCACTACCGAACAAAAGTCGGAGG
>JAZQRG010000270.1:0-2716 GCA_045629445.1 Mycetocola sp.
ATCTTCCGCCGCCCGTAGACGCCGTAGTTCTCCGCATGCAGCCTGGCGACCTCCGGAACGAGAAGGTCGTCGCGCAGCTGCCGGGCGGATGGGGCGCGATCTCTCGCGGCGCGGTATCCGCGGGAGGTGAGGAAGCCCTGCACTGCCGGTCGGAGGACACGGCAGATGAGCTCGACCCCGAAACGATCCCGGTGCTCGTCGATAAACCGGATCATCTCGGTCAGGGGCGGTCGAGCTCCTTCGCGAAAAACACGCTCGCAGCCTTGAGGATCTCGTTCGCCTTCCGCAACTCCGAGACCTCCTTCTCCAGCTGCTTGATCCTGGCGACGGCGTCGGTGGTGACGCCGGGCTTGGTGCCGGCGTCGTCCTCGGAGCGGCGCTGCCAGAGCCGCAGCGTCTCCGGGCTCATCCTGAGCAGACCGGCGACGTGACGGACCGCGCTCATCATGTTCGGGTGCTCCGGCCGCGTCTCCGCGAGCATCCGCAACGCCCGCTCACGCATCTCCGGCGAGTACTTCCTGTTCATCGTCTTCCATCCTTGCTTGAAGAACGGAACGAAACCCAGGCCGATTCAATGCGACGGGGGCGGCCCCGTACAGGATCCCCGATGTGCTGGACAACGCGGCTGGGATCATAGGCGAGGTCAAGAACGTTCGATATCTCAGTCTGACGAACCAGATGCGGGACTTCATCGCTCATGCGGAGGCTAAGGGCTACACCTTCCAATTATTCATCAGGCCGAGCACAACACTCTCGAGGCCGCTCCAGGCCAGACTGGATGAACTCGCGAGGCTAGGCCTCTACTCGGAGATGCGGACGATTCAGCCATGAAAGACGATTTCTCCAGTCCCGAAGCCATTCGAAGCACATTGCAGCGACATGGATACGAATACGACACCATCGATGCGCTTCGGACGTCCGGCGTTCGTTACAAGCAGGCCGTGCCCCTGCTCGTGTCGGCACTGGGGCAGGTCAGGGATGTGAACACACAGGAGGCAATAGTCCGCGCGCTGTCGGTGCCGTGGGCCGGGCCGCTGGCCATACCCGCCCTCCTTGAGCTGTTTCGTCGCTCAGATTCGTCTAGTGACCTGCGGTGGGCGATTGGCAACGCGATTGATGTGGTCTGGGACGACCGCTTCTTCGATCAGTTCGTCCAACTCGCGAAAGACACCCGTTACGGCACCGCTCGCCAGATGATCGTTCATGGCATGCGTAGCTCTCGTCGGCCAGAAGCGGGTGAGATCCTGGTGGGGCTGCTGGACGATCCGGACGTGAGCGGGCATGCTGTCATCGCGTTGCGTCGGTTGAAGTACGCCCCGGCTCGATTAGCGCTCGAGACCAAGCTGAATGACCCACGGGCGTGGGTGCGGCGTGCTGCGAAGGGAGCCCTCGCCGCTCTCGACGCTGCTGGGGCACGCCCTTGATTCGAGTGGGCTGCCGACTTCGAGCAGGGAGGCTACGACACGTGCGCACATTGAGTTCTCAACCGCGGTGGATCGTGGCGCTCCTGACGACTGCGCTCGTCACCGGCACGGCGACCAGTTGTCTGCCCCTGCCGTCGCGGCCGGCCGAGGATCGTCTTGAGCTGTCGGCGCAGTCCGGTGAGGTGTGGTTCCGGTGGTGCGCGCCCGTGTCGGAGCACCGCAACATGCGGATTAGTTTCAGGGACGACGGCGCCATCCTCACTGCGTACGAAGGGTCGGGGCGTTTCGTACTTGAGTCAGGTGATGAGTTCTCTATCTCTGTGCCGCCCCCGGGTCTAGAGACTGTCGGTACGTCCCGTCCAATATCAATAGACGACGGGATTGATCGCGTCTACGTGAGTTCTAACCTTGCGGTCGACCCCGCAGACGGCGGATCCGGGGCTAGAACCGACGAGCAGTACGAGAACGTGGATCGCAGTATCGAGGCGGTGTTTCACGTTGAGGGCCGCTTGGTCGGGGAAGGTGTCTGGTTGCGCCTAGATGGAACCACTGCACAAGAACCGTGCATGGGTGATCCGAACGGCTGACTGCCGGCCTGCCTTTCCTGCAATCGGGACCTGCCCGGCAGGTGCGGGTTGGGCCGATTGAGGTGCCGTACCTTGCGGCCTCGAGCATATGCGGGGTGCCCCCTTTGTCAGCTTGAAGCGCCACAGGCTCGATGCCGATGCCGCATCCCTTTGAGGCCGCGTCCGCGGCCAAACACGAACAGTCACCAAGACCTTCAGTAGTCCCCTCCACCGGGCGGTTACACTGGCGCGCGTCCGCCGACGCACTGGACTGAGGCTTGGAGAGGGGGCGCCCGTTGACGCAGTTCACCTACAGGACGCACCTCGCACCCGTCTGGCGGGAGAAGGCGGACTTCATCCTCAATGCCAGCATCCCTGACGATGAGTCCAACCTGGAGCAGCTCTGGACCCGCAGGCTCGATTCGGAGCGGATCGAGATCTGTTGCATTCCCTTCTACCTCTACGGCGTCGCCTTAGGTGACGTGGTTTCTTTCACGGTCGACGACGAGCGCGGTCTTCTTCTTGACGAGAAGTTGGAGGAATCGGGGAGGCACGTGTTGCGCGCCTTCCTGCGCGAGGATCAAGCCGTCGTTCAGCGGGACTTCCGTGACCGAGTGAGTGAACTCGGGGCGCTTCAGGAGTGGTCTGGCTCAAGATTCGTGGCAATCGACTGCAGGGATGAGTCGCATGCGGCCAGGATCTCGGGTTACCTCCAGCAACGCGTCG
>JAZQRG010000271.1:0-1783 GCA_045629445.1 Mycetocola sp.
TGGAGGCGCCGGAGATCGAGACCAGATCGGCGAATTCGGCGTCGCCGAGTACATAGATGCTGCCGACGACGACGTTGGGATCTTCGGCCACCGCCGCCAGGATGCGGTTGAACCTCAGCGCGAAATTGCTGATCGACGGCGGGTCGAAAAGATCACTGGCATAGGTGAACAGGCCACGCATCGGTGCGCCCGGCTCGTCGTTGTCGCCGATCGACAACTGGAGGTCGAACTTCGCGACATCGAAGTCGGCACGCAACGGCGACACCCGCAGACCGGGAAGGGCCAATGCCGGCAACTCGTTGTTGTCGAACGACAGCGCCACCTGGAACAACGGGTGGTGCGCCGTCGACCGGTGCACATCGAGTACCTCGATCAGGCGTTCGAAGGGTATGTCCCCGTTGGCCATCGCATCGATGTCGGCCGACCGGACGTCAGCGAGAAGATCGGCGAACGTCGCCTTGGGGTCCACATCGGTGCGCAACACCACGGTGTTGACGAACATACCGACGAGCGCATCGAGAGCCTGCTCGCCGCGGCCGGCGATCGGTGTACCGACCGCGATGTCGGATACGCCGGTCATCCGTTCCATGAACACCGCGAACGCCGCATGGACGAGCATGAACATGCTCACGTCGTGCGTGCGGGCGACCTCTTGGAGGGTCTCGCGGATCTGTGCGGGCACCTCGAACTCATAGGAGTCCCCGCGCAGCGACTGCATTGCCGGACGCTGATGGTCCGTCGGCAGGGCCACCGACTCCGGCAGGCCCGCCAACGTCTCACGCCAGAAGTCGATCTGTTGCGCTGCGAGCGAGCCCGCCTCGGCCTCGTCGCCGAGCACCTCTCGCTGCCACAATGAGTAATCCGCGTACTGCACGGCCAACGGCTCGAAGTCGGGAGCCACACCCGAATGGCGGGCCTCATACGCCCGCAACAGATCTGCGAACAGCGGCGCCATGGAGGCACCGTCCGCGGCGATGTGGTGGGCCACCATCATCAGCACGTGTTCGGTCTCGGTCACCCGCATGAGCACGATCCGGATCGGCAACTCGATGCTCACGTCGAATCCCGCACCCGCCTGTCGACGGAGCTCGTCTGCGATTGCGCCCTGATCTGCCCTGACCTCGATCTCCCGATAGATCGCGGACACCGCGTCGGCGGCAGGCCTGATCACCTGATGCGGGCCGTTCTCCGAATCCGGGAACGTGGTGCGCAACGACTCGTGACGCTCCGCCACATCCGCGATTGCCGACCGCAGCGCGGCCGCGTCGAGTTCACCCGACAGACGCAGCGGCATCGGCAGGTTGTACGCCGGCGAACTCGTGTCGAACTGGTTGATGAACCACATCCGGGTCTGCGCGAGCGACAACGGGATCCGCTCCGGGCGCACCCGCGGGACCAACTGCGGGCGGTCGACTGCCCCGCCGGAACGAGAAGCGGCCAGTTTTGCCAGAGCGGCCACGGTCGGGTGGTCGAAGATGTCGCGCACGCCGATGTCGGCACCGAGTGCCGCAGCCACCCGGGCGGCCACGCGGGTGGCGCCGAGTGAGGTTCCACCGATATCGAAGAAAGAGTCGTGGGCCCCCACCGCGTCGCGCTTGGCGATCTCGGCGAACACTCCGGCCACGGCCTCCTCGGCAGCGGTCCGCGGTGCCACGAACTCGGTTGCGCGCGAAGCGAACTCTGCTTCCGGAAGCATCTTCCGATCGAGCTTGCCGTTGGCGGTCAGCGGCATCGCGTCGAGCACCACGATGGCACTTGGCTCCATGTACGCCGGCAGCCGGCC
>JAZQRG010000272.1:0-1952 GCA_045629445.1 Mycetocola sp.
CCCGCATAGTGGTGTAGCGCACGGTGGTCCGGCTCGTCGCTCATGACGTAGACGCGGTCACCGTGTGATCCTTCGAGGAATCTCCTACAACCCACTCGAACGGAATCAACACGATGACCGCACCTCATATTGTCGACCCTGGTGGCCTGCTTTCCGAAGCGCTGACCGATGCGTCGCCGGATCTGATGCGCAGCTTGCTGCAGACCATGATCAACGCGTTGCTGTCCGCGGACGCGGATGCCGTGGTTGGCGCGGAATGGGGAAAGCCGCATCCTGACCGGACCGCGCAACGTAACGGTTACCGGCACCGCGACCTCGACACTCGGGTCGGGACAATCGACGTCGCGATCCCGAAACTGCGCCAAGGGACCTACTTCCCGGAGTGGTTGCTCGAGCGACGCAAGCGGGCCGAGACCGCGTTGATCACCGTCGTCGCGGACTGCTATCTCGCCGGGGTCTCCACCCGGCGGATGGACAAGCTGGTGAAGACCCTCGGGATTCACTCGCTGTCGAAATCGCAGGTGTCCCGAATGGCCGCGGAGCTCGACGAACACGTCGACCAGTTCCGGCACCGGCCCCTGGGCGACGCGGGTCCGTTCACGTTCGTCGCTGCCGACGCTCTCACCATGAAAGTGCGTGAAGGTGGCCGTGTGATCAACACTGTCGTGCTCATCGCGACCGGCGTCAACGCCGACGGCCGCCGGGAGGTCCTTGGCCTGCGGGTCGCGACAGCCGAGACCGGCGCTGCCTGGAACTCGTTCTTCGCTGACCTCGTCGCCCGCGGCCTCGGTGGCGTCCGCCTGGTCACCTCCGACGCGCACGCCGGGCTCGTGGAAGCGATCGCGGCGAACCTGCCCGGCGCTGCCTGGCAACGATGCCGCACCCACTACGCAGCGAACCTGATGAGCGTCTGCCCGAAGAGCATGTGGCCGGCGGTGAAAGCGATGCTCCACTCCGTCTATGACCAGCCCGACGCCGACAGTGTTCACGCCCAGTTCGACCGGCTGCTGGACTACGTCGACGGGAAGCTCCCCGACGCGTTCGACCACCTCGACACCGCGAGAGCAGACATCCTCGCGTTCACGCAGTTCCCCGAAGGCCTCTGGCAGCAGATCTGGTCCAACAACCCCAACGAGCGTCTCAACCGGGAGATCCGGCGCCGCACCGACTCCGTCGGCATCTTCCCCAACCGCGACGCGATCATCCGCCTCGTCGGCGCCGTCCTGGCCGAGCAGACAGACGAATGGGCCGAAGGACGCCGATACCTCGGCCTCGACATCCTCGCCAAGAGCCGCCTCACCCTCGTCCCCGACACCGGCAGCGAGGTGAACACCGACACCGTCCTCGAACTCAGCGCCTGAACCCCCACCCGCTGGACACCGCTACCGGGTCCTGATCCCTCCGTCCAGGAAGGCAGTACGACTGACCTATGTTCAATCGCGAATCCCAGGAAGACCTCCAAACCAAGCTCGACTCGGCGAACGCTGCCATCGCCAGGCATCCGCTCGCATCTGAGCGAGTCACGCGAGCTCACGCCATCATCGAGTCGACCAACAGCGACGACAAGGAGTTGGTGAACAAGAAGCTGGAGGATGCGGGTCTTCCCGGTCTCGCCGAGCTCGGGAAGATCACGGTGCGACATTCGCTCAGCTGGTGGAAGCTCCACCGAGAACGGAACAAGATCGCCGAAAAGCTCGAGAAGCTCCGAGGCTGACTCGACCGACCGTCCAACCCTCGAACTCAGCACCACCCCCACGAAGGACGCCGCTACACCACTACCCGGGGCTTGACCGAAATCCGAGCGTTGCGTCAATTGCTTCGATATCTTCATCGACTCGGGTTTCAGTGAACGTCGCCCCGGCGTGTGCACATAAACTGCTGAAGTACGCGGCACCGTAGCGCGCGCGCCGCCCGTTGTCGGAGAACTTAGGGTGCACAGGCGAAGTCAGACG
>JAZQRG010000273.1:0-5642 GCA_045629445.1 Mycetocola sp.
CCCGTAGTGCGGCAGCCGGACCCTTGCCAGACAGGGAATCGACGAGCCCATAGAGTTTCTCCGCGGTCATCTGTCAAAGATAGTTGACGGATATCCGCAGACGGCGAAGAGCTTCACGTCAGGATTTGTTACCCAGCGCGACGTGTCGACAAGTCGAAGCCCGACCACCCTCCGCATTTGCAGCGATGCACGAATGGATCCTCCATCGAGCGTCTACACGGAAAGGTCCACCCGGGCGGGCACAGGGGTCCTTGTGTACGAGGTTCGTCGGCTTGGTTTCATACGCTCGGCGCGCTCAATCCTCAGACGCTCGGATGTCCGATGGGTGTCTACAGCCGTGACCGCGAAGGGACCTTTAGTTGCATCGGTGAAAGCCGAATACAACACAAGTGCTGTTAGAGTTGCACGGTGGACCTGAGGATGTTCGTGAATCATGAGATGGGCTCACTCGCCCCCATCTCTGGCGTGGATGCGTTCATGGGGGAATGGGAGCACCGCGCCTTCGTGCCGGCGCCCCTCCGTGCGGAGGCTCCGGTCCTCTCGGGGACGACGTTCATGGCGGTGGCGGACGCGCGGGCATCGTTGGCCGCGCTCGACAGTACGGCACGCCAACTGCCGAACCCGCAACTCCTGCGGTACCCAACGCTGCAGCGGGAAGCGCAGAGTACTTCGGCCTTGGAGGGCACCTACGCTCCTCTCGAAGCGGTGCTCACTGCCGATGAAGACAGCCCACGCACTCCGGAACTCGTCGAGGTGCTCAACTACGTCCACATGGCTAACCTCGGCTTCGCCGAGGTTCTCGAGGGCAGGCCGATCTCGGTCTCGTTCTTGAGCTCCATGCAGGGCATTCTGATGCGTGGCACGCCGCTTGAAGACCAGTCCGGTCGTGTTCGTGAAGGTCAGGTCGTCATCGGCCGTCGCGCTGATGCGCCCATCGGGGCGTTCCCCGTGCACGCCGCGCGCTTCATACCTTCCCCTCCGGGGCTTGCGCTCGAAGTCAGCCTGCGAGACCTCGCCGACTGGATGCAGATGGATCACAGCGGCGTGATCGATCCGGTCGTCGTCGCCGCCATGGGGCACTACCAATTCGAGACGTTGCACCCGTTCCGCGACGGCAATGGTCGCCTGGGCCGGTTCTTGATCGTGCTGCAACTTGTTCACGACGGCGTGCTATCGGAGCCGACGCTCACTGTCTCTCCGTGGTTCGAGGCTCGTCGCTCGGAGTACTACGACCGCCTGCTGGCAGTGAGTACAGAGGGCGACTGGGACGGTTTCGTGACGTTCTTCGCACGTGGGCTGCAGGCCGCGGCGGATCAGACTCACCGCCAGATGAAGGATCTCGTCGCGGTGCAGGCTGAGCTCAAGGAAACCATCCGCGCGTCGAACCTTCGCGCGGACTCTGCGCACGCGCTGGTCGACCTGGCGATCGCGAACCCGTCGTTCACCGTCAAACGTGCGTGCGCGGTGCTGGGGCTGTCCTATCAGCGCGTGAACAAGCTAGTCGGTCAACTCGTCGACCTCGAGGTATTGCGAGTGTTGCGAGACAGTAGACATGGCCGAAGGTTCTACTCTCCGCAGGTGCTGCAGAGCCTTACCAGCGGCGGTTCTCCAGAGGTCGGCTCGTGAGGCAATGAGCTACCAGGCTCAGCGCGCTTCGGAAGTCGTTCGGTAGCGGGTTGATGGAGACCGAACCGCGGGGGATGTCGACCGTGCGATGAGCCCGCCGATCACCACGAGCTACGGCTAGCGAAGATCGAGACACATGGCGTCAAAGGTAAAATCAACGGTACGAGGCTCGCTGATCGGCCTTGAGCCACTTGGCACGTCGCGCAGCATCGGCGAGGGGTGGCTGAGATCCCGCTTCGATCCTGCTCTTCTTTGCGCGAGGGGCTTTGTCGACTCCAGCCCTCCCCAAGTCAGTCCCGTGTGGGATCCCCCTGCGCGCAGTGCCCGTTGACGGGGCAATCCGGTGCGCTCGCCCACTCCACTCGGGCGCTTTGTCGCACCGGCTCAGCTGAGGGTTCGAACCGAGGTGTGTCGCGCGCCATCGCCCTCGGGGAAGTTCCAATGAATGGAGATGGCACGCACAGGCAACGTGTAGCGATTGTGCGCAGTGAAGTACAGAAAGTCACCGCTAGCTATCACCGCTGGAAGCCGTTTCTCAGCCCTAACAAGGTCCAGCGCCGCTGGTGGATCGACCGTCAGTTCCTCGACTTCAATCGGCTTGCCGGAGCTGTTCCTTATCGCCCATCCGTCCCCGGTTGTGCGTCGTGGAACACCCCAAGCATCTTTTCGCGCGGCCTCCGCGAGTCGCTCCTGGGCGTCGGCGGCGCGTCGGAGTGCCGCGGCAGCGTCCTCTTGCGCGGTCAGCGCACGCTGAGCTGCAGCCTCGGCGCGTTCGCGGTCAGTGCGAGAACCGATGGCTTTTGACCACGCGATGGCAGTGGCTGATGCAGTCGCGATTAGCAACGCTGCGTTGATGATGAGACTGACTGCCTCAAACGACGTCATTCAAGGAACCGTAGCCGTCATCGGTCACACGGACGCGAATGGCCTCGCCCCCACGCGTACGCGGCCACCTCTCTGCCCCGCGATCGCTGAGCGGGCTGACGCCTAGCAAGCGGCTCGGCCGTACCGGAACCTTCGACGTCGGAGGCCGTCCGTATGCTCGGAGCGATGACTGACACCGAGGCCAGTAACCACGCAATGGGGGTGATCGAGAGCGTGTATGGGAAGGCAGACGGCCGAGGCATCCCCGAACTCAGCCGGGCTACGTTCCGCTTGAACGACGGATTCTTGCTGGAGGCGCGGATGCCCCGGCCGGTTGGAAACGAGATCACTTTCCGGGCGCTACCGGTTCTGTTCGAGTTCATCGATCTGGGGATCTGTCCGATTTGTCTCACACCCGATCCCACGAGCCGCGAACATGTCCCGCCCCACTCGATCGGCGGGAACGCGCTCATTCTGACCTGCGAGCAGTGCAACAACGAGTTCGGATCGAAGTACGAGCCCCACCTGCAGCGATGGTACGAAGGCTCCATCGGCAAGGTGACACTCTCCGGCGCGGACGTGACAGGAAGGCGGTTCGCCGGCGAGTACCTCGTCCGAGAGAACCCGACGGGGGGCTTCATCCTCTTCCAGCAAGGCAAGAGCGACCCGGCGGTCGATCGCATTCTCCAAGCCGGGGCACCGTTCGAGATGACCTACTCGGAGGCAGACACCGCGCGGATGCACATCGCCGCCGTAAAGAGCGCGTACCTGGCCGCGTGCGTCGCGATGCGGGCCGTTCCTCGCACGCCACGAGCGGATGTACTGCGAGCGGAGCTACTCGCCTTGCGCGATCTCCCGCGATCGCACCGACTCCAGCTCAGCCCGCTGATGGAGTCCATCCGGGTCGCGCGATCAGCGGCGGAGCCAGCCCCCGGAGACATCATGCTGATGACCGGACCGGGCGCCGACAACAGCACGACGCGGTTCGTGATCAGCTTCAGCAGGGTCTTCGCCGTTGACTGGCCCCTTGATCCCATCACCGGATTCGACACCATGAAAGCACCTGCGTAGATTCAGCGCCGACGGCAGCGCGGGAGAATGCTCCCTATGGACGGAGTGCCCCTTCAGCAGATCCTTGAGCCCGGCGAGTGTCGCTGACCGGTCGGCCTAAGCACCACGGCGGATGTGACGGCAGTCTGGCGGTTGCCGGAGGAGCGCCCGATGCAGCTCCGTGCGCACGTGTCCGCGCCGCTTCCTCTGGTCGCGACCGATTGTTGCGGGCGAGACGTCGTCTGAAAGTCGTTGATACGCTCACGAAGTGGACGCTCAGCCTGAGCTGCTTGCGGTTACCTCGAGTATCGAAAACTGGTGGGGCTAACAACTGAGCTCCAGCTTGCTCGATCGCATCGCTGCTGCTCCCTTCGAGCACCTCGAGGAGTTTCACTCGCGGGAAGTGAGATCCAAACTCTCTACCAGCCCGGTCACCTCCCGCCCCCTTCCCCAGGCGTTCTGCGGCCAGTGTGGGTGAGGCTCTCGAGCCCGCGGAGATCAACTATGGGACGGCGTCGAGCTGGCGACCACTGAAGTGCACGTGAAGACCGCGGATGCGATTGACTCGTCCAATGGGCGTTGTAGAGACAGGCAAGCTGCCGGTCGGGAAACGGGCTCGGGCGGCGTTTATCGCAGCGTTGGAGGCGAGTGACGACCGCGCCGAGCGCCACTATCTCGAGCTGAAGACAGGGTTCGACCTTAATCGGCGAGCTGACCGCCGGAAGGTCGTGAAGTTCGTCCTCGGCGCCGCTCATCGGGATCCCCTCAAAGCCGCTCGGCACTTCGAGGGTCACGCCGTCATGGTGCTCGGACTATCCCTCGACGGTGTGCGGGGGATTCCCAAATTCGAGGTCATCGACCTCGAACGCGAGATCAGCCAGTTCGCCGGGCCCGATCCGCCCGCCTGGGACATCGACACCATTCCCGTCGATGGGGGACGGGACATCGTCCTCATCATCGTCGACCCGCCCACCCGCAGGATCTGGCCCGTATTGAAGGATGGTGAACCTCTATGGAGCGGAGACATCTACATCCGGGCGGATGGTGAAACACGCAAGGCCAACGGATCGGAAGTGGTCGCGATGCTCTCCCGAGCGGCGACGCCCGGCCGCCTGCTGGACGTCGCTGTGGAGCCGGTCGGCGTGGTTGAGGCATACGTGGTGGACGACGAGGAGTTGCGTGACCTCATTAAGTGGCACGTGGAGCGTCTGGAGGCGCAGGTTGACGTGGAACCTTCACGTTCGCCGTTCGGGCTCGTTCAGCCGGCGCTGCTCCTGGATAGGCGCAGTCGCGAGGCTTTCATGAGCGCGGTGGACGAATGGGCAGGAGATGCTTTGGAGGATCCAACCGGGGGTCTTCACGATCTCGCGGCGCAGATGTCCCGCCCGTTCGCCGTAAAGGTGGTCAACAACACCACCACGTCCTTGAAAGACGTCCGGCTGGATATGACTTTCGATGTCCCGCTGACCGCGTTGGACTGGGAGGAACCGGGCGAGGACGTTGATCTGTTCGCCGACCGTCCGCGGGATTGGGGGCAGGAGCCGGTCCTGACCGCAGTCGCCCTCGACAACGTTCGAGCATTCGCGTCACCTCATAGTTACGACGGTGCGATTCGCGTTGACAAGCAGAACCCGGCGGAACTCATCGTCGAACTCCGTCGCCTCCATGCGGAACAGACGGTCACGACGCCGGACGACGACGTCGTCCTGGTCGCCTTCGTGAACGACGTGTCGGCTGCCCCCAGAACGGTCACCGCGACCTGGCGGCTTGTGGCTGGCGGGATCAACGAGGTGCTCAGGGGCACGTTCGATGTGCGTGTGAGCCCCAAGGATTGGCGAGGTCCGATCCATTCGGTCGTCTCGGCAATGTGCAGGATGCCGGACGACGGGTAGGGCTCATTGTTGCGCGTCGCCGCGAAGGGGTGGGGCAGATGCTTCCGCCCAATGTCGGTGCCCGAAACCCGGTCCCTGATCGGGTATTGGTTTCCGGTACCAACGTTCGCCCGTCGGACGGGCGTTGAGCGCGCTGTTCGCGGTTATTTGGCGGAGTTCGGACGCTTTCGACCGAGACGACCGTTGCGGGTCCCCGCGGGCATGTCGTTG
>JAZQRG010000274.1:0-4100 GCA_045629445.1 Mycetocola sp.
GAGAATCCGGTGAGAGGTCCCGTCCCGCCGGCGGAGCCGTGGCATAGCCATAGCGCACCGGCCCCGTACCCAGATTCGGGCGCCGGTGAAAGCGGAAATGCTGCGGATGCCGACGGTTCGGGGGATCAGGAGGCGCCTGACAGTTCTGATAGCCCGCCGTTCTGAGCGCGCAGGCTAACAGCTCAACGAATTCTCATCGCAGGTGGGTGAGTGTCGTCCGAATCCTTTCGAACACATCGGCCGTGACGTCGACTCCCGACGAACGCAGACCGAGCACAGCGGCGCCGACGACGCCGTCGGGAACGCGTCGGATCTCCGGTTCCAGGCCTGAGTCACGCAAGGCCGCGACGACCCCGTCACCCACGAGCGGCTGAGAGGTGAGGACGCTCCCTCCGAAGATCAGGGGACCAGGCAGGTCCGGCTCGGCTATCGCGGAAAAGAGCCGCGCGAGGGCAACGATCGCGTCGTCCAGAATTGCTCGGGCCGTGGCATCCGAGCCAGCGAGAAATGCGAGCGGCGCAAACCGCGACAGTTCCACCGGTCGCAAGCCGTAGAGGTACTCCGCCAGCGACCGGAGCGATGACGATCGTCCGTCGGGTCCACGCTCGTCAGAGTGTTCAATGCCGACCGCCTCGAGCAGCAACGGAACCAGGGCGGTTGGTTCCGCCCGACCATCGAGGCTCGCCACCGCCGCGCCGACGACGCGATGACCGATCCAATAGCCGGAGCCGGCATCGCCGAGCAGCCAGCCGAGCCCGTCGGCGGTGCCCTCCGTTCGGCCGTTCCGAACCCGGATGCCCGCAGAACCGGTCCCTGCGACCATTGCGTATCCGTCAGGCTGCCAGGTTCCCGAGAAATAGATCGCCAGAAGGTCGGATGCCACCTGTGCGGTGGCGGGAAAGCCGTGAGCCGCCAGCGGACCAGTGACCCAGTCGATCGGGCCAGACACACTCATGCCCGCCATCGCGATGAGCGTGTGCGCGACATCGCTCGATGGCCGTCCCGCGGCATCACTCGCCGCCTCAGCGGCAGCGACGATCGAAGCGGACGCGCGCTCCGTGCCTGATGACACCGGATTACCACCACCGGCGAAACCGTATCCGAAGCAGTGGCCGGTGTGATCGAGCAGAACGGCACGTGTCGAGGTGCCACCGGCGTCTATTGCGAGGACGTTAATCATTCGTTACGACTTCGTGATCTTTGCATCATTGCCCTTCCTCGTCAGTAAGAATACTTTTCAACCAAGCTCCAATCCACTGAAACGGATTTTCATGTCAACGCTGACATCAGGTAGAGAGGCATTGCGTATGTCGACTCGCATTCAGGCCAACCTGCCACAAATGTCGAGCGTTATGGTGAAAATTGCGGAGCTTCTCCTCGAGCAGCCCACCCTTCCGCTTGAACTCTCCATCACAGAGCTCGCGGACCAAGCCGGAACGTCGGCCGCTACGGTCACCAGATTCTGCCGACAGATCGGTTTCAGCGGCTACGTCCAGTTCCGCGTCGGCGTCGCGAGTGACATCGGCAGGGGTGACGCCCACGAGTCGTGGCGGGCAGATATCGGCCGCGCCTTCGCACCGGAAGACACCCCGGCTGAGGTGCTCAGCACTCTCCTCCACGCTCACGTGCGATCGCTCGAGACCACCGCGCGTCAGATGGACCTCTCCGATATCACCGCAATCGCCAGCGCAATCGCCACAGCGCGGCACCTCGACATCTACGGAATCGGCGGCAGTGCGGGAATGGCCCTTGAGATGCAGGGGCGCCTGTATCGGATCGGCATCAACGCACACTGCTGGTCTGAGGTGCACGCCGGGCTCGCAAGCGCAGCCATCCTCGGCGACGGTTCGGTTGCCATCGGCATCTCCAACACGGGACGCACCGAGGAAACCATTCAGATGCTGTCCCAGGCGAAGGCATCCGGAGCTTTCACGATCTCGTTGAGCAACAGCCCGATGTCCCCGCTCGCCGAAGTCGCAGACGTGAACATCGTGACCGCCGCGCCCGAACAGTTCTTGCAGCCAGACGATCTCTCGGCGAAACACTCCCAGCTGTTCGTGCTCGACCTTCTTTACCTCCTGGTAGCGCAACACAACTCGGACGAAACCGCAGCCAAACTCGCGGCAAGCGCCATGGCGGTATCGGAACACCGCCGCCCGGCCCGCCGGGACTCATCGAAAACGAAAGGCGGGGCTCGATGACGGACCTTGTTCAGGATCTGCTCACCCAGGCGACAACGCGACTGGAACGTCTCGCCGCGCTCGCAACGACGGGAGAGCTCAACCCCGCCGTCGACCTGTGCGTCGAGGCCCTCGACGCTGGCGGTGTGCTCCAGGCCTTCGGCACTGGGCACTCCCAGGCCTTCGCCATGGAGATTGCCGGCCGGGCTGGTGGCCTCATCCCGACGAATCGCATTTCGCTGCAGGATCTCGTGCTCTACGGCGGGCGGGATGTCTCCGACCTCGGTGGGTCAACCCTGGAGCGTGACTCAGCGGTCGTCGACGAACTCATCGAGGTGTCGGTCATCAACCCACAGGACGTGTTTCTCATCGCGTCGAACTCCGGAGTCAACGGATCGATCGTAGGGTTCGCGCTCGCCGTGAAGGAACGCGGACACAAGCTGATCGCCGTGACGAGCCTCGAGCACACCAATGCCGTTGAGCCCAAACACCCGAGCGGCAAGCGACTCAGCGATGTGGCCGACGTCGTCATCGACAACCTCGCACCATTCGGTGACACCACCCTTGAACTTCCCGGAGGCATCGGCGTTGGTGCGATCTCATCGATCACATCGGCGTTCATCGCCCAGATGCTCACCGTGGAGGTGTCCCGACGGTTTACCGACCGGGACGAAGTCCCACCGCTCTATATCTCAGCAAACATCCCCGCCGGGGATGCTCACAACAGCGCACTCGAAGACAAATACCGCGGAAAAATCCGCCGGCTTGCGTAATACCCCCTCAGGGCTGACCGGGATCCGACCCGGGATCAGTCATTACAGCAATTGGAAGGCACACCACAATGATGAATCTGGATAACGTGGTCATCGATCGACGCAATGTGCTCAGAGGTGCAATCGCCGCTGCAGTGCTGATCCCGCTCGGCGGCTCACTGATGTCATGCGCAACAGGCGGACCCGGTGGCACGGGTGGTGCCGCGGGAACCGTCTCGGCGAACAACCCGTTCGGCATGGCAGACAACTCCACCATCGATTCCGTCATCTTCGACGGCGGCTACGGCGTCGACTACGTCGAGTACGCGGCGAAGATCCTCGAGAAGAACCACGAGGGCTCAACCGCCAAGGTGGCATCGAGCACGCAGATCGCACAGGAGCTGCAGCCGCGCTTCGTTGCCGGTAACCCGCCGGACCTCGTCGACAACTCGGGTGCCGGCCTCATCGGTATGAATACGATCCTTGAGCAGCTTGAGGACCTCACCGACGTCATCGACGCTGAGAACCTCGAGGGCGACAAGATCCGCGACACGCTTTATACCGGCGTTCTCACCCCCGGTACCTACGACGGCAAGCTCGCTGCGCTCAACTACGTACTCACCGTCTACGGCACCTGGTATTCGTCGAGCCTGTTCGAGGAAAACGGCTGGGCCGTTCCGACCACCTGGGCGGAAATGATGGACCTCGGCGCCAAGGCCAAGGACCAGGGCAAGTACCTCTTCGTCTGGGGCAAGGAAGCGGCAACCTACTACCAGACCATGGCCATCGAATCCGCGATCAAGGAAGGTGGAGACGAAGTTCGTCTCGCGCTCGAAAACCTCCAGGAGGGCTGCTGGTCACTCCCGGCCGTGCAGAGCGTGTTCACCGCCATGCACGACATCATCGCGGCTGGCTACATGAAGCCGGGCGGATCGGGAACGCAGTTCACTGCAGCGCAGGCCCAGTGGAGCAACGACATGGACGCCATTCTCTACCCGTCCGGTTCCTGGATCGAGAACGAGATGAAGGACAACACCGCGGAAGGCTTCGCAATGAAGGGCTTCCCCGCTCCGGTCGTTTCAGCGAACGCGGCAATGCCGGTCGAGGCGCTGCACTCCACCGCAGGGGAGCCGTTCATCGTTCCTTCGCAGGGCAAAAATGTTGCCGG
>JAZQRG010000275.1:0-4335 GCA_045629445.1 Mycetocola sp.
CGGGTCGATCCAGCAGACACGGCATGGAGCGGTCGTCGTGGCGAACCCCATCCGCGCGACCCGGCGAGCGGATGAGCCGGACACGGTGTACTTCGAACTCGACGCGGTACAGGTCAAGTACATCCTCCACCTCATCCGTGACGTGTGGCCTGAGCGACACCGGGCGCGGTATCCGGTGGGCCGACGGCCCAATTACAAGCTGCTCGCCGACTACATCCTGATCACGCTCGGCACCTCCGAGAGGACCGCGGAGCCCGTTGCGATCCGGTTCCAGGACGTTCGGTTCGAGGCGGTGGAGCAGCCGGATGGAAGCCTCACGATGGAGGCGCTCGTCTGGGTCGGGGGGACGATGGTTCGCACGAAGTCCCGCGGCCTGTTCCGCCAGGACTCGCCCAAGGCGGAGCGGCAGAAGCGTTGGGTTCGCGTGCCGGAGTTCGCCGCCAAGGTGCTGAGCGAACTCGTGGCCAGCCATGTTCCCGATCCCGAACGGAATCCCGAGGACGTGCTGTTCACCACCGAGCGCGGCCGTCCGCGCGACCCCAGCGCAGTCGGCGAGCTGCTACGGATGTTCCGCCGCGAGTTCGAGCCGGAGCTCTTGGCTATCGGGGTCGACGCCGAGCACCTCACCTTCCGCAGCCTCCGCAAGGCCGTCGCCGCGGCGGTATCAGACACGGCCGGCGTCGAAGTCGCACGCGATCTGCTCGGGCACAGTGACGCGGCGATCACCGAAGGCCACTACGCGAAGCGCCCCGCCCTGATCGTCGAAATCGCGGCCGACGCGCTCAACGAGGTGTTCGCGGGCATCGACGCATGAAAGTCCGCGAAGAGGGAGAGCTGACAACGCATGATTGTGAGCAACTACGAGCCGCTGCTGCGCAGGTTCGTCGACGACAACGCTGCGGCGCTCACCGCCTGGGGTGTCGATGTGGACGACTTCACGACACACCTGTATCGACGAACGACGGCGACATTCGTCGAGCGCCCCGCCGGAATCACACTCGCTTCGCGGCTGCTCGGCCACGCGAGGGAGCAGATCACGCGCGCGAGCTACGTCGTCTGCGCCGTCAAAGTGGACCGGATCACGATCGACATCCTCGACGAAGTTCTCGGATCCTGACAGGCAGGGAAGGTGGAACATGCGAACAGGGCGACCGCCGCTCGAACTCGGCACACACGGCACGATCACCACCCGCTCCGTCGGCAATGGGCGCACATGCGCCATCGCGCGACTGCGGCTGTGGGATGGAGAACTCCACCGAGTCACAGCAACGGCAGACACCGCGACGGACGCCCGCGCACGGCTGGAACTTCGAATAGCGGAGCGACTCCGGCTGTCGGAGCTCGATGCCTGGCGTTATCTCACTCCCGACGACCCCTTCGACGAACTCGCCTACGTGTGGCTCGGCGACCTCGCGTGGCTCTCCGATGTGAGCGAGGCTACGTACGCGCGGTGTGAACGCGTGGTTCGAACGCAGCTCACGCCGGCGTTCGGCGATTTGACGATCGGCGAGATCACCGCGGATCGGATCGAACATCACTTGGCTGCTCAGCGGGCCGCATCAGAGGAGGCCGCCGCCTCCTCGCGCGACGCGATCCAGTTGCTTCTCGACTTTGCGGTCGGCGAAGGCGTGATCCTCTCGAACCCGATTGAGGGTGCGGCGGCAGGTGGAGTGCCTGGGCGTCTCGGCGATCTGAGCGTCTACAGGGAGCTTGTTCGTGGACGCATAGAACTGCGCCGCGACGAGCGTCGGCGCGATGTGGGACATGACCGCTGACGGAGCTCGTCGCGGAAGAAGCGGCTTCTTCGATACGGGCGCGCGCCGACCTCGGCGATGAAGCGCCAGCCGCTCCTTTAGCGCAGCACGAGATTTGAACTGGCATCAGGGGGTCGCAGGTTCAAATCCTGTCATCCCGACCGGGAAGTCTCCGGGACCTAAGGGTTCCCGGGACTTTTTCGTGGGTGAAACTTGATCACGTCATCGCAATGCCATCACTTTGACCTCTCCCACGCCGTGTCGCGGCGGGGTGCCTCGACTGGCTGGACTTCGCTCCGATTGCCTCCGAGTGGTGGGGCGTCTAGGTGCGCACCTCTTCGGTATGGACGCCGTGGACAGCCTGACGCTCGAGCTCTGGGGCTTGGAGAGACTCCTCAATGTCAGCGAGCTCGCGGCGTATCTCCGCGTTCCGGTGTCGACGATCTACGAGTGGCGGATGAAAGGGCAGGCGCCTCCCGCGCACCACTACGGCAAGCATCTGACGTTCGCCGCTAGATGTGGCACTCACGCTGGTCGGCGACCTGCTTGACGTCGCCGCGGAGCGCGCCGGCAATCACTCGATCCGTTGGCGACGCCGACGATCCGCTCAGGAAGCGCCGCGGCACACCGCCGCCGGAGCCTCCGCGATCGCATACGCGCGACCAACGAAACCGACCGGTTTCGAACCCCGGTCGATATCGGGATACTGTGCGTCACAGTGAGGTTGGGAGGTTACGTGACTCACGAGGAGCCGTTGACGGGTGGCAATGCGAGCGGGGACACCGTTGTTCGAGTCGGTGACACTGTTCGCAAGCCTTGGGCGGCTTCGACGGGCAGCGTCATTGCTTTCGTAGAAGCACTCCGTACAGCCGGGGTGGATGCACCGGCTCCGATGGGGAGGGACGACGCGGGGCGACAGATACAAGAGTTTGTTCCCGGAGTGCTCGCTATCGACGCCGGTCCGCTTTCTCGAGCGGACCTTCACCGGGTCGGAGCAATGGTGCGAGCCATCCACGATGCGAGCGAAACGTATACACCGCCGGCTGACGCCATCTGGGAAACAGCGATACCCGCGCCCGCCGCGGAACTCCTCTGCCACAACGACCTCGCTCCCTGGAACCTGCTGGTCGGCGACCGATGGGTGTTTATCGATTGGGACGCGGCCGCTCCCAGCACCCGCGCCTGGGACCTGGCCTACTCCGCACAGGCATTCACGCTCTCCGACCCAACCCGCGACCCGCTCCGGGCCGCGAGCGACCTCGCAGCATTCGTCGACGGGTACCGCGCAGACGACCGTATGCGACGTCTCCTCCCCGACACCATGGGTGAGCGCACGACCGCAATGCACGATCTGCTGCGCACCTCTCACGACGCTGGCGAGGAACCCTGGGCATCAATGTTCACCGCCGGCCACGGCGATCATTGGTCGGCGGTAGACAACTACGTGCGCTCCCACCGCGACACATGGATGGCAGCCCTACGCGCCGCTTAGCGTTCCATGTTCGAACACCCGCTGCCGAGAACGATCGGTTTCCGCGTGAACGAGGTCACGCCTGCCAAAGTTTGCGCGCCGCACCGCCGCCGCACAGGCGTCGGCCCACTGCTGCCGATGCGTCCACGGTGGATGCGCTGAACGTGGTGTGGGGTCGACTTCCAGGTCGACGCGGACGAGCGCGGCCGGCCCGTCGAAAGTCATCACTTTCCCACCTCAATCACCCAGTGACGACCGGGGTCAACCCGATACAATCGCAGCATTCGAACCGTCCGGTTCCCTACAAACACAAGGGAACGCGAGGGTTCTCAAGACATCCGGTGAGATTCGGAAATCGCCCGAATCCTCCAAGGGGTCGCAGGTTCAAATCCTGCCAAGCGCACCCGAGACTGTTCGAATGTCAAGCGTTCCCGGGCGTCGTTGCGGTGTCCGGACGGATCCGGTCATCGAATAGTCATCGCAACGGCGTGGTTGCTTAGCGTGACGATGTGAATCCCATGCAGGGGGTCAGGGGTTCGAGTCCCCTCAGGTCCACCAAAACTCCCGGTAAAGCACCGAAACTTCACTCCCCGATCAGGGAGGTCGAATGTTTGGTCGTCATTTGCTGGACATGAGGGTGCGGCGCTGATTCGGCGGTCGATCAGTTGGCCACCGACACGGATGTTCGGATCGTGGCGGGATCGCCGATGGCATCCACGATGGCTCGGGCGAGGTCGGCTCGGGTGATGCGGATTCCGTGTGCGACGTTGCGGCCGAGGGCGCGCCGGTAGCCGCGGGCCGGACCGTCCGTCAGCTGCGGCGGGCGCATCGAGGTCCACTCCGCCCCGCTGGCCGCCAGCAGTCGATCGGACGCAAGCATGTCCCGCCACGTGGCGCCGAGGAAGCGCCAGAGCACAGGCTTGACGATCCTGGCCAGGAACAGGCCGTCGCCCTCCGTGTATGGTCCGGACGCGCTGATGTTGACGATCCGGCGCGCCCCGGCGCCGAGCAGCGCCTGGGTGGAAGCTTGCAGGATGCCGTTGGCGCTGCGCGGGCCGGGTCCCACACACGAGACGACGACGTCCGCCTTTGCGACGAAGGCTCGCAGCG
>JAZQRG010000276.1:0-2958 GCA_045629445.1 Mycetocola sp.
CCACGTTTCTCCTCCCGATGCAACACCGGGTCGGTTGGCCGGGCCAGCGGGCAGGGTAAATGGCGGGGCGCACTGTGGGCCCTCGGGCGGCAGCGTGAGTGGGCCCGGCGCGGCAGCCTCAGTCGTGTCGGGAGGTGGATCGGCGTGTCGGGGCCGTATAGGCCGCCGGGCCCCACGTTTCTCCTCCCGGAGCCCCGCCTGGGTCACGAACCCGGTACGGCGACCCGGTTCTCGTACGCCCAGACCACGGCCTGGATCCGGTCACGCAGCCCGAGCTTCTGCAGCACCTTCGACACGTGTGACTTGACGGTGGCCTCACCGACGAAGAGGTCGCGGGCGATCTCGGCATTCGACCGCCCCTGCGCGACGAGTTGCAGAACTTCCGCCTCGCGGTCGGTGAGTGTCTCGAGGGCGGGTGGCGGAGCATCCGTCGCTGTCGCATCGTGCTCGGGGGCACCGAACCGCTCGATCACGCGCCGGGTCACGGCGGGGGAGAGCAGCGCGTCACCCGCGGCGACCACGCGCACAGCGTCGATGAGCTGCTCCGGTGTCGAGTTTTTGAGCAGGAAGCCGCTCGCGCCCGCCGACAGAGCCTCGAACAGGTAGTCGTCGCGATCGAAGGTGGTGAGGATAAGAACAGCGGATGCCACTGCCGCGTCGGCGGTGATCTGGCGGGTCGCTTCCAGCCCATCCATCTCCGGCATCTGCACGTCCATGCAGATGACATCGGGGTGCAGTTCCCGGGCGAGTGCCAGCGCTTCGGTGCCGGTCGCGGCTTCGCCAACGATCTCGAGGTCGGGCTGCGAGCCGAGGATGATGCGGAAGCCGGCCCGCACCATCTCGTGGTCATCGGCGAGGAGCACCCGGGTCGCGGCCGTCATCGCTGGGTCTCCTGGGTCGTTGAGAGGGCGTCGGTGTGCTTCCCCTGATCAGTGACAGGCGTGAGCGGCACCCGGGCCCGCACGAGGTACCCGCCGCGGGAGCGAGGTCCGACCTCCAGCGTTCCCCCGATCGCGTCGACGCGTTCTCGCATACCGATGTGGCCGAGGCCGCCCGGTCGTGGCCGCGATGGCACGTTGCCGGTGTTCGCCACCTCAAGTTCGACCGCGTCGTCGAGATACCGCAGTCTGACGTCCGCCCGCGCCGCCGACCCGGCGTGCTTGCGAGCGTTTGTGAGTGCCTCCTGGGCGATGCGATAGAGGCTGAACTGAGCGAGCCCAGGCACCTCGCGCGGCGTGCCGATGACCTCGAGGGTCGTCGGAAGCCCGGATGCCGTCGAATCGTTGACGAGGATCGGCAGCGACTCGAGGCCAAGCGTTGATGCGCTCGTTGACGCTGCACCGTCGATCGGCTCTGACTCCCGCAGAGTGTGCAGCAGTTTATGCAGTTCGTCGATGGCGGTACGAGCACCAAGTTCGACGTTGACGAGGGCGTCGCGTGCCATCGCCGGATTCGAATCAAGCACGGTGCGTGCGGCACCGGCCTGAACTCCCATCACCGAGACGTGGTGAGCGACGACGTCGTGGAGTTCCCGCGCGATGCGCACCCGCTCGAGGGCGACGGCCTGCTGCTCGGTGCGTTCACGCTCCTGCTCGAGTTCGGCCGTGCGGAACTCAAGCAGTGCTTTCTGGTGTGCCGACGCGTACGAGCGGTCGCCGAAATAGTAGGCGCCGCCGAAATAGAGCAGGTTCGTCAGCACCTGGATCATCATGTAGGCGACCAGCGGAGAAAACGCGCCCGCCCGTGAGAGGCCCTCGAGGGCATCCGGATCCGTCGTTGTGCGCAGGAGCGCGATCACGAGCCAGGTGAGCATGGCCGCGATGATCAGCGATCGAACGAGAAATGCCGTGCGCCGGTTGTCGACCCAGGCGCCAACAGCGTAGAGCGCCATGAAGAGCGTGATGTTGCCCATGAGCAACTCGGGCACCTGACGCTCACCACCAACAATGAACGCGATCGACACGACGATCGCGACAGTATTCGGGTAGCGCCTGCGGAACGCGAGCGGCAGGGTGATGAGCACGGCCCAGATCAGGCTGACCCACATCGGGGCAGGCTCGTCGTAGACACCAGCGACCTGGTAGAGCATGAGGCTGAAGAGCGTGCCGACAAAGAGCGCGGCCGCGAGAACGGCATCAGCCCGCAACTGGGACCTGGTCACCGCCGGGCGGCGCCACGCGGCATCGTTCGGGTCGACGACAGGCACTGGGGTGGACATCACCCTCCCAAACTACCGATCTGGCGGCGATCCAGCATCCGCCCTGCGACGGAGAACCGGGGTCGGATCGCCGGCGCTGGCGCTATCCGCCGGTCGTCGGCGCCTCGGCGGTCAGGAGCACGCGCGACAGGGGAATCGCCTCCCCGTCCCACAGCCCCGCAACCGCTGTGGCGAGCGATGCCTCGAGTCCGTCGAGGGCGCGAACGGCGAAGATGGTGGCGGATGCCGTCGGTGCAGATTTCTCAAACCCGTTCGCGATCGCACGCACCCACGTTTCCGCCGCCGCCTTCGCCGCCGCGTAGTTCGCGCCGCCAGGCATCGGGTGCTCGAGGGTCGTGCTCGAGACGATCGCGAGCCGGCCCGCCGGGGACGAGCGCAGGTCGTCGACGAACACGCGTGTGGTGTTGCGAAGGGTCGTGACGATGCGGGAGTGCAGGAAATCCCAGTCCTCGTCGCTCTGGCCGGCGAGCCCTCCGCCCCCACGCCAGCCGCCGACGAGGTGGATGAGCCCGTCGACCGGTGCGCCCTCAAACGGGCCAGACCTGTCGTGCACGCGCTCGCCCAACCGCACCACCTCGCCGAAGCTGGTCAGGCCGGCGACGTGGCCGATGGCATCCGGAACCCCGTCGATCAGATTTTGGAGCCGGTCGACGTTCGAGCCGACGGCGATGACCCTCGCCCCGGCCGTCACGAGTTCAGCGCAGACGGCGACGCCCGCCGCGCTGGTCGCACCGGCAACG
>JAZQRG010000277.1:0-7271 GCA_045629445.1 Mycetocola sp.
CCACCCGCACCCGCTTTCACCGCAGCATCCGCACCACGAACGATCGCCGGTGTCGTTCCCGATCCGCTCGCCGTCAGCAGGATGTCGCCTGCACCAATCGCGGGCGCTGTCGCGTCACCAACAACGTGCACGGTGAGCCCGAGATGCATGAGGCGCATGGCTGTCATCTGCAGGGCGAGCCCTGAGCGCCCAGCGCCGAGCACAAAGACCCGTTCTGCACCGGCGACACTCTCGGCCGCCGCATTCAGGTCGTCTGACCCGCTGGTCATGATCGCGTCCGTCGTCGCGGTCAACTCCTCGACAATGATGGCAACGGATGCCGTCACCTCAGCGGTCGGGGACGGTGCCGTTTCAGAATTCGTCATCTCTCCATCGTGTCCACCGGGCGAGTACGAGGTGCCCGCCCAGCCGTGCAGTCGGCCTACCCATCGGGAGAGGTAAAGGCGGTTCGGGTAGGTTGGCGCTGTGCCAAACGACAGCGATATCCCCACGAGTGCCTGGCGAAGGCTTCACCTCGAACATGCGCAAACTGTCGCAGAGCAGGCCGATCGGCACGCGGTGACCCTCGAGTCGATTCTCGCCATCCTTCGGTCCTCGCGATTGGATGACCGCGCAAGCCGAACCACGGCGATCGACCTGGCATCCTCATCACTGATCGAGCTGCGTAGTACGACAGATCAGCAGCGTGGCACAATGCTTGAACCGGTCGACGGCGCGTTCGCGCGGCTCCGCTCCGACCTGCGGCCCCTGGCCCGATTCGGCGGCCTCGACGTGCAATTCGGCGACCCGCCGACAGCCGGGCGTGCGCTCCCGGGCGAGGTTGCTCATGCGGCGCGAGCAATTGTTCGCAGTGCGGTGCTTGCGCTCGTGGACCAGGAAGACGCGAAACGTGTGCGCATCCAGTGGGACTGCGACGGCCTCAACCTGCTGATCGACATCCGTGACGACGGTCAGGGCATGATCAGCGCCCACGACGATTCACTGCGCCCGATCGCCGAACGGGTCGCGGCCCTCGACGGCGACCTCGACGTATCGTCGACGACCGGCTGGGGCACCACCCTCGCCATTCGGCTCCCGCTCGACCCGCCCGCCGAGGTGGAACCGCTCGAGGATTCAGCTGCGTTCAGCCCGCGGGAACGTGACGTGCTCCGGCTGGTGGCGTCGGGGGCAAGGAATCGCGCGATCGCGAGTCAACTCGGCATCACTGACAACACCGTGAAATTCCACGTGTCGAACCTGCTCCGCAAGGCCGGTGTCCGTACCCGCGGAGAGCTGACGGCGATCGCGGCAGGTTCAGCGCGCGCACGGTGACGCATGCTGCCCTCGGCGCCGCTGGCGGGGGAACCGCCGCGGGAAGGCCGACGTGCGGGCGGATCGTTAACGGAACGTCGGCGTGCCGAATCGCAATCCGAACGGATGCGGACCAGTCGCGAACCACAGGATGGCGGCGATGACGGGGGAGAGGAGGAATCCGACGACCCAGGCCGTTCGTTCGGCCCTCGTCATACCGCCGGTGCGCAGGATCTGCACCACCCCGTAGGCGAGCGCACCCAGATAAGCCGCCCCAGCAAGCCCGCCGACCAGGAGTGCGAGAGCAAGATCCGCGTTCATGAGTTTCTCCTTCGGCCGGTGGCTCTCAAGTTAGGGTGATCGCGTCCTCGCGTCAAGCAACGCAGTGATCATCATGACGCTCGCGTCGTGCCGAAACGGCGGTCGTTCCGGTCGAAATGGGATGTCCCTGCGGGCGGTCGAGCAGCACCGTTGACGCCCGAACGGACCTTATGTGCGGATCTCACAACATCGAATATGTCAAGTCCTGACGCGAAGCAAATCGCCAACATACGTTGGAAGTCGAGCGGGATATTGCTCGGGGGATGTGAAAAAGGTGGGACACAAAATGACAGTTTTAGAAGACCGCGCGCGCGTCATAACGGACCGCGGGTCGAAGCCAGTGTTGGAAATCCTGGCAATCAGTGATCACGAATGGCGGGTATGCGATGGCCGGTTCGGCCAGAGCGACGCGAGACGGATGCTTGGTTTTATCGGGAAGACGAGGGATGTTTACGAGTTGGTCCACCTGCAGGGGGAACCTCACCTGGAGTCCTTCGAATCGCTGAAGGATGCTCTGGACGCTCTTGTCGAACCCAGTGGTGATGAGCGGTGATCGTATGGACTACGTGCGCAGCGTGGCGTCGGAGCTCCAGGACTCCCGTTTGTTCAGAGGCTCAGAACCGGCAGGGGTGAGTTGGTACGTCGACCAGCCGTTTGATCTCGAGTTGTTCGATAACGTGCCAAGCCCCGGACCGTACGGCACCTTTGCAGAAGCCGAGCTTGCCGCGAGATGGCTGTGGGCCATCGTTTCCGGCGGAAGCGACTAACGAGGAATCCAGCACGGGTGTAATGATGCGCGCAGTCTTCGGTGCCTGGCTTTCTCTGGTCATATTCGGGCTGCTGTACATGCTCGTCGTTGCGCTGAGCGGGAGGTGAACGCTGTGCGGGAGCATATCCGAGAACATGCGTTGAGTCTGTTCTTCGGAGTGATCTTCCTCGTTGCACTGGTCGGACAGTCGATCGCGGGGCTGCTCGTTTATAACGACGAAGAGGTCGCCCACGGAGGAACGGAGGTCTCGTACCTCGACTTCATCACATCGAACGCGTTCGTCGTCGACGTCGCCGAGAACTGGCAATCCGAGTATCTGCAGTTCTTTCTCTTCATCCTGGCCACGATCTGGCTCGTGCAGAAGGGATCGCCAGAATCCAAGAAGCCGGGCGACGAGGGTATCGACAGTGATGCTGACCAGAGAGTCGGCGAATCTCTCAGCGAAGATTCACCCCAATGGGCAAAAGCAGGCGGCTGGCGACTGTTCGTCTATTCCAACTCGCTGCTTCTCGTCATGGGCGGGATCTTCGTGTTGTCATGGTTCGTGCAGTCCCTGGCCGGTGTCGTCGTCTTCAACGACGAGCAAATGCAGCACGGCGACGCGACCCTCAACTGGTTCTCCTACGTGGCATCCGCCGATTTTTGGAACCGGACGCTGCAGAACTGGCAGTCGGAGTTTCTCGCGGTTGGCAGCATGGTCGCGTTTTCGATCTACCTGAGGCAGCGCGGTTCGTCGGAATCGAAACCAGTGGGAACGCCACACCTGGAGACGGCTCAGGAAGCCGAATAGCCCCAGGACAACGCCGCAACGGTTCCTTACAGGTTCAGGTCCTCTCCTTACAGGTTCAGGTCCTCGTAGTTATCAGGCATGGTCTCGTTGTGCGGACGCACCGGGGGCGGTGACGACAGCAGCATCATCTTCTCCTGCATGTAGCTGACCGCGTCCGAGTTGTCCGGCTCGGGCATAGACGAGTTCGTTGTCTCAATCATCAGCGGCGTGCCCGTGTCGAGGAGGAATGTCGCGTCCGCCTCATTGCCATCGGGACCGACAGCGTGAAGGGTCACGGTGTCGGAGTCTCCGTTGCTGGAAAGTAACGACGCGTACTCGATCATGAGATCCGCGGCCTGGTCACCCACCAGGAGGGATTTGTCGCCAAACGTGATGTGCTTCATGGCTTCACCGTACGTCCTTTTTTTCGTCTTTCCGAGGGGGTTGCGCACGAACGGATTCGCATGCGGAATAGAGCGACGCCAGACGCGGGCGTTGCCCGTGTCATCCGCTTTATCCTGGTGTCCGTTGTGCTCTTCCCTCGTCGTGTCCTGACACGCTAGACAGATCACCATGCACAGTCGACGGGTTGCCTTTCGAGGCTTTTTCGGCCAGTCATCGTCCCAACGCCGCAGGATGCGTGGCGCCTCACTCCTTTCTTGCGGTGCGGTGAACGCCGACAACCCGATCGCCACCGTCGGTGACATACAGTCCCTTCGACAGATCGAGCAACACCAGTTCGTTGCCGAACGGGTCTTGAACCACCGCCACCCGTCCGACAGGAATATCGGTCGGTGTGGAGACCACAATTCCGCCTGCCGAAACGAGATCGTTGACCGCGTCGGGAACGGATGCCACGAGCCAGTTGACCGCCGATCCGAGGCTCGTGCTGAGAACCAGTTCGGTCTCCCCATCGGGCAACTGCAGCCCGGCCTGGCCGATCTCATCGTTGCGCCACAGGAGGGTGTGCCCGAGGCGGTCGCGATAAAAGTGCAGTCCCGCATCGAGATCCGGGACATTGACCGTGACGGAATCGATGGAACGCAACACTCCCGTTGGTGTCTCGGTTTCACAAGCATGAGCCCCGTTGTCCATAAACCAACGGTACGTCTGATGGGGAGTCACGGCGAGGGGAACCCAGAGCTCCGCTGCAATTCGCGCGGCGCGCAAGCGCCGATGTGGTCTCCGTCGGTCCGGTGGCGACGGTTAGGATTGAACCGGTGCGCCGGGAAGTCTGGTCGGCAAGTTCGACTGTCGACCCACTTTTCCAGGAGTTTTTATGGCTAATGTCCCGCCCCCACATCCCTCAGTTCTCGGTCGAGGGAGCTATTCAGAGGCCACTCGAATTGGCGCGATTCTGCGCAAGGAGACCGTGGGCGGCCTGTTGCTCGTCGTCGCAGCGGCTCTCGCTCTCATTTGGGCGAACTCCCCGTTCGCCGATAGCTACTTCGCGCTGCGGGACTTCAAGGTTGGATATGAGCCCTGGCACTTGGAACTGAGCCTCGGTGCCTGGGCATCCGATGGTCTGCTCGCCATCTTCTTCTTCCTCGTCGGTCTCGAGCTCAAGCGAGAACTTGTTGCCGGGGATCTGCGTGACTTCAGGAAGGCCGTTATCCCCGTTGCCGCTGCCGTCGGTGGCGTGCTGATACCCGCGCTCATCTACACCGCGATCAACTGGGGAAACGACGCCACCATCCGAGGCTGGGCGATCCCCACCGCAACAGACATCGCCTTTGCGGTGGCCGTGCTCGCCATCGTCGGTTCGCATCTCCCTAGTGCCCTCCGTATCTTCCTGCTCACCCTTGCTGTCGTCGACGACCTGATCGCAATCGTGATCATCGCCGTTTTCTACACCACAGACATCGAGATCGTGCCACTCGTGCTGACTCTCATTCCAGTGACGATCTTCGCGTTCCTCACGCATAAATACCGACGGTTCTTCGGCACGAAACCTGCCGCAGCCTGGCTGATCCTGCTGCCCATCGGTGTCGTTGCCTGGGGACTGCTTCACGCCTCGGGTATCCACGCGACGATCGCTGGGGTTGTTCTCGGCTTCGCCGTTCCGGTCTTGCGGAGCCAGGCCAGTGGTGGACCGACCGCCGGGCCGGGGTTATCCGAGATCTTCGAGCACCGTTTCCGCCCGATCTCTGCAGGGTTTGCGGTGCCGATCTTCGCGTTCTTCTCGGCAGGAGTTGCCATCGGCGGAGTCGATGGATTCTCATCCGCGCTGCTGGATCCGGTGACGATAGGAATCGTCGTCGCTCTCGTTGCGGGAAAACCGATAGGTATCCTCGGCACGACGTGGTTGGTGTCGAAGTTCACCCGGGCAAAGTTGGACGCATCGTTCCGATGGGTCGACCTGCTCGGTGTCGGTTTGCTCGCGGGGATTGGATTCACGGTGTCGCTGCTTGTGGCGGAACTCAGCTTCGGACCAGGCAGCGCACACAACGACCATGCCAAGGTGGCGATCCTGATGGCATCCGTTCTCGCCGCGCTGTTGGCGACCGTGGTACTTCGGATCCGCAACCGTGCATACAAGCGGATTGAGGCCGAAGACCGCGTCGATGCCGACAACGACGGCCTGCCCGACGTCTATCAAGCTGGGCGCTAAGCGCATCCGCGAGCGTGGGTCAACACCCTGCGCCCTAAAAAAGTCGGAGTAGGTTGTCTCTTACGGCGAGCTCCGAAGTCGCCCGAAGGGGAGCGATCGCGGTGGGACGGTTGGTTTACGATTCGACGACGAGCATCAACGTGGACGATCGTGCGCTTGCGCACCTGCAGATCGTCATTGGTGCAAAGCTGAGGAGAGGTGAGAGTTTTCCGTTCCTGTGGAAAGCTGCCGAGTCGCTCGGCGGAGGGGTGAACAGCCTGTGGATGGCACCGGGTATCTCCCTTCACTTCAAGTACTTCGGGTCACGGCCGCCGAGCATCAACTATGACTGGCTGGATGCACTGATCAGAACGTCCAACTCCGACGCTGGGTTGCGGCTCATGGACGAGCTTATTCCGAGCGCTCATGTCGACGGTGAGTCACAGGACGTCGTGACAGACGTTGTTGAGGGTGTTTGACGACCGTCAGTGACGGAGGTCCTTCTTCATCTGCTGGCTCATGACGGCATAGCCAGCGGAAGCATAGAGAGAGGTCGCCGCCTCATTTCGGCCAAAGACGTTGAGCTCCAAAGCGGGGAGACCAGCGCGCCGCACCGCATCTTCCACGGCCGCGAGAAGCGCTCGTCCCATCCCTCGCCCTCGTTGCTCCGGCACCACTTCGATGTCATGAAGGAACGCGGTTTCTGGTGCTCCGCGAGGGTGGTCGAGCGCCACCCAGGCGTGACCCACCGGGGTGCCGTTGGCGTCGACGCCACGAAGGAGCAGCATCCGTGGTGTCTCTAACCCCTCGGGAAGAAGCTCGGTGTTCGCGTCGTATGCGCGTTGCACAGATCCGTCCTCTTCCCAGCGACCCGCGGCGACCTGCTCGGAGGCGAAATGCTCCGCAATCGCGGTTCGCCACTCGGTGTACTCTGCTTCGGTCATGGGACGCACGCTCACCGTTTCCATGGGGTCATCATTGCAGCGGTGCCGAACTATTGTCACGGAGAGCGTCGCGATCAGTGCGGAAACGGATGCCTGTGACGCGAAATGCCCGAACTGGCGGCGAGGGAAACCAACAGAATGTGCGGAGGTCTCGTCACGGTTCTCCTAGGATCTCCCCATGGGAACCTGGAGCGGTGAACCGTTCGGCAATGATGAGGCCGCGGACTGGGCATGGGAGCTTGATGGGGCTGATGACTGGGACATTGTGCGGACAGCCCTCCGCGACGTGATCGATGGAGATCATGATGCGCCTGACGCAGATGCCGCCACTCTGGCGATCGCCGCTGCAGAGGTCGTGGCACATCATCGCGGTCGGCCCACACAGTCCGACTCATACACCGAGAGTGTGTCGTCATTTGTGAGTCGTGTGAGCGAACCGCCGGCGGACATGGTGGCCGTTGCCCTTACGGCACTCGATATTGCCACAGCGCCAGGAGGAGAACTCGCGGAGTTGTGGTCAGACGACGACGAGGAATGGCGAGGAGCCACTGACCGGCTCCGCGAAGCGCTCTCCTTGCCTGCCATCGC